>JAWOCW010000370.1:0-7136 GCA_046483615.1 Desulfosudaceae bacterium | reverse complement strand
GATGGCGACATAGACTTTGTTGTAGGCCTCCTGGGTCAGGCAGGTAATCAGGTTGGCGTTGTTGACCCGGGGAAAATTAATGGGACTGTCCGAGATGATGACCTCGGCCCGGGCCGCCCCGCCCCGCGCTTCGGGGCCGTAAGACTGGGCCTGGACCGCGTTGAGATTGTCATGGAGAACGGCGGCTTCTCCCAGAATGACCGCCGCGGTAATGACGCCCTGGCCGCCGGCGCCGGAAAAAATGAATCTGGATCTGGTCATAAGGACTGTCCTTTGAAATATTCCAGGTCAGGATTTTTTCGCCCTGGCAATGATCCGGTCATACTCCTGGCAGTATTCCGGCAGCTCTTTGCTGGTGAACAGGCCGCGCCTGATTTTACCGGTATCATCGTCCGATTCTTCCCGGTTGACGGGAATGGTGTTTTCTTTAAAGAAGGTCATCATCTCCACCGCGTCTCCGGACTGGTTGCGTCGGCCGAAATTGGTGGGGCACTGGGACAGAATTTCCAGCACGGCAAAGCCCTTATGAGAAATGGCGCCTTTCAGCAGCTTTTTCATCTCCTGGACATGGTAGGTGGTGGTGCGGGCGACGTAAGTGGCGCCGGAGGCCCGGGCCAGATCAACCAGGTCAAAGTCATGGTCGATATTGGTATAGGGCGCCGTGGTGGCGCTGGTGCCGTAACCTGACAGGGGCGAAAACTGACCGCCGGTCATGCCGTAAATGCGGTTGTTCATGACAATGGCGGTCATGTCGATATTCCGGCGGCAGGCGTGAATGAAATGGTTGCCGCCGATGGCCAGGGCGTCGCCGTCTCCCATGGGAACAATCAGGTTCAGTTCCGGCCGGCTCATCTTGATGCCGGTGGCAAAGGCCAGGGCCCGGCCGTGCAGGGTGTGCATGGAATGAAAGTCGACGTAACCGCTTATCCGGGCGGCGCAGCCGATGCCGGAGACCATGACGATATCATTGCGGGCCAGCCGCATTTCCTCGATGGCTCGCAGCAGGTTGTTCAGGACAATGCCATGGCCGCAGCCGGGGCACCAGATATGCGGGAAAAATCGTTTGCGAAGATAATCCTGGACCGCCATTGGTTAGACTCCTCTGCCCTGGATCAGTCGGAGCATGTTTCTGATATCGGTGGGCGTGATGAAGACGCCGTCAATGCGATTGATCAGGTAAACCCGTTCGGGACGATCCACGGCTGTTTTGACTTCCTTGAGAATCTGACCCATGTTCATCTCCACCACCGCGATATAAGCGGCCCGGGAACATTTGTGGCGGACAAGTTCATGGGGAAAGGGCCACAGGGTCTGTAATTCCAGCAACCCGTAACGCTCTCCCCGGACCCGACGGTTTTCCACCAGGTGCAGCGCCGAGCGGGCGGAAGAGCCATAAGATATCAGGATGATTTCGGCGTCATCCAGGTAGTATTCCTTGTACCGGGCCAGCTCATGAACATTGTTGTTGATTTTGTCGGCCAGGTGACGCAGCAGACCGTGGACCATCTGAGGTTCACCCGAGGGGAAACCCCACATGTCGTGAAACAGCCCGGTCACGTTATAACGATGAATACCGCCGAAATCAGACATGGGCAGGCGCCCGTCGGATCGGGGCAGGTAGGGGTGAAAATCGACTCCCTGTTTGACGGAAGTTCGCAGCCGTTCATTGACCTCGATGGTGCCGGGGGCCGGGATGGTTATTTTTTCCCGGGTGTGACCGGTTACCTCGTCCAGGAGCAGCACCACCGGGGTGCGGTAGGTCTCGGCAAAATTGAAAGCCGTTACTACCACCTCGAACAGATCCTGGTTGGAGGAAGCGGTCAGGGCGACAATGGCGTGGTCGCCGTGAATCCCCCAGCGGGCCTGGTTGATGTCTCCCTGCATGGCGTGAGTGGGCAGACCGGTGGAGGGGCCGCCCCTCTGGACATCGACCACCACGCAGGGTATTTCGGTCATGACGGCGTATCCCAGGGCTTCCTGCATCAGCGAAAAACCCGGACCGCTGGTGGCGGTCATCACCTTGTGCCCGGTTAAAGAAGCGCCGATAATGGCGCACAATGAGGCGATTTCATCCTCCATCTGGAGGAATTTACCGCTGAAACGGGGCAGGGCCGCGGCCAGGTATTCCGCGATTTCAGTGGAAGGGGTGATGGGGTAGCCGGCGAAAAAATCAAGCCCGGCATACAGGGCCGCTTCGGCACAGACCTGGTTGCCCTGAATAAATTTAACGGTCCCGGTCATGATGACTCCTGCTGTTCGATAACCATGATAGCCAGATCGGGGCACCGGAATTCGCACAAGCGACAGCCGACGCATTTTTCCGGGTAGCGGGCCACGGCCCGGCCCTGCTTGTCCGCCTCAAGCACCTTCTGCGGACAAAAATGAATACAGATGCCGCAGGCCTTGCACCAGTCCCGGTTTATGTGGTGGGTATATGAAACAGCCTGCTTTTTTCGGGGTTCAGTCACCGCTATGACCACCTGTCTTAAAATCAGATGAATTGATTCATGGCTTCTTCAATAACAGCTTCGACGTTGTCCGGAGTAATCCCCATGCGGTCACGCACGGCCCGGGCCTGATTCAATTTATCAGTATCGTTCATGTCACCCAGATATCGAAACAGTCCCAGCCGCCGGCCCACCTGGAACAGGGTCTGGTCCGCCGGGGTCATGTCCAGGAAGCGGCGGACCGGGGCCATCATTTTTTCCTTGTCCTCCGGGAGCCGCCCCTCTACTTCCTCGAACAGATTCAGAATATGGTCGCTCTTGAGGTAGGAGTTGATGCCGTCCAGATGTCGCAGAAATCGCAGCAGTTCTTCGGCCATCATGATATCGGTGCATTTTTTAAACCGTCCGGCCAGGTATTCTTCATGCAGCGGCAGGCCGGGTGGAATGGCCAGGCTGCGCAGTCGTATGAAATCCGGATTAATCTGATTAAGGGCGTCAGCCGTTTCCAGGGCGTGGGTTTCGGACAAATCCTGCCCGCCCAGTCCCGGCATGACGTATTCGGATAACTCAAAACCGGCCTGCTTGGATTTTATCCCGGCCTTGATGTGTTCTGCCTTGGTAACGCCTTTTTTAACCAGCTCCAGGACCTGGTCAGCCCCGGATTCCATGCCGATGTGAAGTCGGTTCAAACCCGCCTGGCGGATCTGCTCCAGTTTTTCCTGCTTGATGCGGCAGATGGTGTGGGAACGGGCATAAGAGGTCACCCGCTCAATATCAGGAAAGCGGTGGTAAAGGTGTTTCAGGATGTCGATCAGATCATCCGGTTTGATAATCAGGCTGTTGGCATCCTGCAGAAAGACCGAGCGCTGGCCTTCGTTCCACCATCGCAGGGCGGCTTGAAAGGCCGGAGCGTCTGCCGGGGCCAGGCTTTCCATGATCTCGTAAAGATCAGACCGGGACAGGGCCTGAGCCCGGGTACTCGCGGAGCGCAGTTTTTCCAGGCAGCGATAAACGGCGTCAATATCCGCTTTGACATGTTCCGGCGGACGCAGGGAAAACCGGGAGCCTTTGTAAACCGGACAAAACCCGCAGCGATTCCAGGGGCAGTTGCGGCTTACCCGGATCAGGAGGCTGTCGGCCTCGCTGGGCGGTCGGATGGGCCCCTGTTCAAATCCCTGGTATTCTTCCTCTTTGTTTTTACCTGTCATAATTGGCCGGGTTTTATATTTTTATCATAAACTTTTATTATAGCATAAATCGATTAGTCGCGAAAGACCCGCGGCCTGCCTTGGCGGCCCGGGCTTTTCGTCCGGTCAGGTCGCCAGGTAACCGCGAATCATGGACATCATGATTTCGAGGAGGTTGTAAACGGACAGATTCTCACCCTGCCCGATCCAGGCCATGTTGGATTCGTTTTGTTGGACGGCTGACTTATGTTGCCGGATTTTTTCCAGCACAGCCAGGTCAGCGTCCTTGATCTGATCGTTATTTTTAAGAGTGGCTATGATCTGAGCGATCTTTTCCGGCGAGCCCAGGGCCAATTGTTCCCGGTTTTTCTGATTTTTAAAGATCTGCTGGCGCGCGATCAAGGCCTTGATGCGCTTATGCCTGAAGGCGTTGTCTTTTTCCAGCTCATTGATAAACATGTCCTGGACCGGCTCCAGCAGGATTGCCCGTATGCCCCGCAAAGCGTCTTCATGCTTTTTGAGATTTTCGGCGAATTCGCTGTCGGCGCTTTGCCAGAAGATGGCATTGGCCTGCTTGACGATATCCACAGCGGGTTTCTGAGCCTTGAACGCTTTTTGAATATTTTTGGTCAGCAGTACCAGTTGTTTGGCGGTGCGGCCGAACAGGTAGTCGCCGATAATGATGGCGTAAATCATGGCGGCCGTGGCATACCAGTCCTGCAAATAAAAGACCCGGGGCAGGTCACGGTATATTTCGGCCAGGGTTTTGTTTCCGAACATGTGCAGCGGAGTGGCGTAAAACGGAGTTCCACCCAGCTGCGGCTGCCGAAGCTGGCCGTTGTCCGGCTTGAAATCAACGGCTGTTTCCACGTCGATCAGGCCGATGGAAAAGGTATCCGGCAGGGACAGAAAATTGGGATAACGGTCCGGGTTACCCGCTACCAGCAGGTTGTCGGGCTTGATGTCCCGGATGGCCACGCCCTTTTTTTGCAGCCAGGAGAGCAGTTCCAGAACATTGGCCACCACTCCGGCCATGTGCATTTTGTGTTTGGAAAAGGCCGACTCCCGGAGCGTTTCGCCAACCATCTGCCGGTATTCTTCGATAATGTCCCGGTTATCCTTGATTATCCCGTCCAGCAGGGTGTTGAGCCGATCAACAAAGGCCTGGGTCATATCCTGTTCGTCCGGCTCTATCTGTTTTCCGGCGATACGCAGAAAAAACCAGTGATGCTTTTTATGAAGCAGCAGGGCCGGGGAAACTCCTGACCTGATCATCAATGTTCTGAGCCGGTCTTCGAATTCGGTGTAGACGCTTTGCAGATCCATGCCTATCTGGGCGTTTTCCAGTCCGTAGCGACCTTCAAATTTTTCGAAATCTTCAATAATGGCCGGATCCCGGAGGATTTCATCGGTCAGGTTCTGACCCGCCCCGTGAAACATTGATACGGCGTCCGCCAGAAACATATATCGGGAAAGGTCCATGAAATAGACAAAACTGCCGTCGATCATCAAATACTTCTGGTATTCCGGGTTCACCCGGAGCCATTCGGTGCAGAGGAGTTCAAGCTTTTCTTCACTGGAGGCTTTCAGGGAGGTTTCTATTTTTTTCAAGATGACAGACAGGCTGGGGGTAATACTTTCCCGGGGAGCCAGCTTTTCGACAATCTTCCTTTCCTTTTGAATATTTTTGACGTAGGTTTCGAAATCCGTTACCGGGGTGGGCGGTATTTTGATCACCAGCTTGTTATCGTAGATAGCGAAAAAGCAACTGCTTTTGCTTCCTGATTCTTCGCCGATGGGGCCTACTGATATTCTTCTTGACTGCCAGGTGCCGCTGTCGTTGATGTGGACATCATAGGTCTTCAGCTGGGGGTTAAACCGGTTGGCTTCGAGGAACTTTATTTCCGAGCCGGCCCGACGCCGCAGGCCCCGCTGCCTTTTATAAAGGTCGACGAAATATTGGAGGACTTTTTCCTCCAGGGTCAACTCTTTATTGTTGTCCGCGACTTCGTTCATTTTTTCTACGCTAATGGGGAGCGGGGTTGATAAAAAAGCCGGGTCCGCCTGTTTCCGGTCTGCTGATGGGAGGAAAACGGAATCCTCCGGGATCATCGTCAGTCAATCATTAATATTTTTTATTATACCTGATTTTTATATTTTTTCAAGAGTTTATCATTGTCGTCAGCAGGTGCCGGACCAGCAGGTGACGGCGGCCGGCCGCGCCATTATCCGCGGACATGATTATTTTAAACCATCGGTTCTGATCCGTAACAACTCTCCGCAGCGGTCCTGCAGCGCTACTGACAGTGAAGCCCCGGAGTCGTTTAAAGCCGTCCCGGCCATGGCCAGGGCTTTCTCACAGGTGTTATTGTCCTGGCTCAGGTGAGCCAGGACAACATGGGCCAGCCGGTCATGTTTGACCTCGGCCAGCAGCGCCCGGGAATCCTGGTTGGATAAATGGCCGGTGCGGCTCTTTATGCGCTGTTTAATCGCCCAGGGGTAAGTCCCTCCCAGGAGCATGTCCGGATCATGGTTGGCCTCCACTACCAGAATGTCGCATTTTCGCAGATGGCTTCGGACCATGGCCGTGGCAACGCCCAGGTCGGTTGCCAGGCCGATTTTTAACTCCTGCCGGTTGATGGTGAATCCGGCCGGGTCGGCGGCATCATGGGAAAGTGAAAAAGGGTGGACGGTCAGCTGATTGATTGAAAATTCCCGGCCGCATTCAAAATACCGGTATTCTCTGATTGCCTTTAATTGCTTCATGGCCGCGGCGGCTGTCGGCCGGCTGATATAAACCGGCAGATCGTATCGCCGGGCCAGGACGCCCACCCCCTGGATATGGTCGTTGTGCTCGTGGGACACCACGATGGCGTTCAGATCACCCGGGCAGAGGCCGCGAACGGCCAGGCGCCGCTCTATTTCCACCCCGGAAAGACCGGCGTCTATCAGCAAAGAGGTCTCGCCATCGGAGATATAGGTGGCATTACCGCGGCTGCCGCTGGCCAGGACGCACAGGCAAATTCCCTGGTCAGGCCCGGACCGGATTGAGGCGTATGCGGATTTTTTGTCCATTAAATATCCGGATCACTGGCCGGTATGCCCGAAACCGCCGGCATCGCGATCCGTGGTGGAGAGCGAAGTCGTTTCAGTGATTTCTGCCTGGGAAACCTGTTGCACCACCATTTGAGCGATACGATCCCGGCGACGGATGGTATAGGGAGCCCGGCCGAGATTTATCAAGCCCACCTGGATTTCACCGCGGTAATCAGCGTCAATGGTGCCCGGCGAATTGACCACGGTGATACCGTGTTTGACGGCCAGTCCGCTGCGGGGACGGATCTGGGCTTCGTGTCCCGGCGGCAGTTCCACCGCGAAGCCGGTCGGGATCAGGGCGATGTCGCCGGCGTCCATGACCAGATCTTCGGCGAGGGCCGCGCAAAGATCCAGGCCGGCCGACTGGGCCGTCATGTAGTTTGGCAGGGGGGTATCACCATCTGTC
>JAWOCW010000365.1:0-3378 GCA_046483615.1 Desulfosudaceae bacterium | reverse complement strand
CTGGGACTCAACCTCAAGGTGGCCGATCTGGAAGCGGAAGTAAAGAACGATACCGGCCTGACAGACTCGGAAAGCTATACCCTGCCCCTGCCCATGGTCTACGCCGCGGTCCAGGTACAACCGATTGAGCGGCTCTCCCTTGAAGCCGAAGCCCGGGCCGTGTCCCTGTCCGGCAACCATCTTTATAATCTGATCGGCCGGATCAAGGGCAAAATTTTCGGCCCCATGTTTCTGGCTGGCGGGTACCGGTATGACAGCATCAATCTGGATGAGGATGATGTCAAACTGGACTGCTCGGTTGAAGGTGTCTTTCTGGAAACCGGCTTTGAATTTTAAAACCGCCCGGTAGTATAACCGGCCTGGAAATTCAACGAGTTATCCCGGATGGACATACGCCAGATCAAGTTAAGCCGGATGGCCACCTTTTGTTACCTGGTCGGCGATCCGGCTTCTCATTTTTGTGCCCTGATCGACCCGGCCTTTGATACCGACCGGCTGCTGAACATCGCCGCCGAAGCCGGGTATACCATCACTGACGTCATCAACACTCATCGCCATCCCGACCACTGCGCCGGCAACGCCGCCATCATGGCCGCCACCGGCGCCCGGCTGCTGATTCATCACCTGGAAGCCAAAGCCCTGGGCGGCTTTATCAACCGTTCCTTCTGCCGGGCCCTGGGCGGCAAACCCTCGCCGCCGGCCGACATCCTGCTGCGTCATGACCAGGTCGTTACCATCGGCGACCTCAACCTGACCGTGCTGCACACCCCCGGACACACCCCCGGCGGCATCTGCCTGCATGGCCACGGCCAGCTCTTCACCGGAGACACCCTCTTTGTCGGGTCGGTCGGCCGGACCGATCTGCCCGGCGGATCATCCGCGACGCTGCTGGCTTCCATTCAAAAAGAGATTTACGCTCTGCCGGACGAGACCGTTATCTGGCCCGGCCATGATTACGGCCCCGCCACCGTTTCCACGGTAGGGCGCGAAAAACAGACCAATCCTTTTACCGGATAAACAGGGGCCCCTTGAGAACGGGCCTTGAGGACGGCCTTGAGGACGGACTTGAAAATCGCTTAATTCCGGTTTACAATACCAGATGACAAGCAAATTTCCGGGGGGGGGATGGTGGACCCGGTCTGACACCATGCCAGCCTCAGCCCGGACAGGGACTTTTTACGAAATCTGCAATTCTGCAACGCCCGACGGGGACTTGATTATGTGCCTTGCCATTCCTTCCCGAATAGTTGAAATCCAATCCAATGTCGCCACCATCGATGTCGAGGGAGTTCGTCGCCAGGCCAGCCTGATGCTGGTGGAAGACGCCCGGGTCGGTGACTACGTTATTGTCCACGCCGGTTTCGCCATCCAAATACTGGATGAATCAGCAGCCCGGGAATCCTTGCAGCTGCTCCGGGATTATTTTATGTCGGACGGTGAAGATGAGCAGTAATCTTTCATGTTAACTGATGCCGATAAAAAGCCGGCCGCTGAAAGGCCGTGGTCGCTGTCCTCCAAAAATATCGAGATCAGCGGCATCGTCCAGGGAGTCGGCTTTCGCCCCTTCATCTACCAGTTGGCCCGGCGCCATGGACTAAACGGGAGGGTGATCAACACTTCCACCGGCGTCTCCATCCGGGCAGAAGGTTCGCCGGACAAAATCAAAGACTTTTTAAAGGCCATTGAGACCAACGCCCCGCCTCTGGCCCGGATCACCGGCATTTCCAGCCAAACCGTCCCGCCGGCGGACTTCACGGACTTCATTATTTCCCAAAGTCAGGCCGGCGCGCAACGCGCCACCCTGATCGCGCCGGATATGTCTGTCTGTCCGGACTGCCTGGCGGAACTGTTCGATCCCGCCGACCGCCGGTACGGCTATCCTTTCATTAACTGCACCAACTGCGGTCCCCGCTACACCATCATTGACGACGTTCCCTATGACCGGCCCAACACCTCCATGAAGCATTTTACAATGTGCCCGGACTGCCAGGCGGAATATGATGATCCGGACAACCGGCGATTCCACGCTCAGCCCAATGCCTGCCCGGTCTGCGGTCCCCGGCTCCGCCTTTTTGATAACCGCCGGAATGAAATCACCGAGGAAGATCCCATCCCGGCGACGGCCTCTCTTTTAAAACAGGGTCGGATCGTGGCCATCAAGGGCCTGGGCGGTTTTCACCTGGCCGTGGACGCGCGAAACGCCGAAGCGGTGGCGAGGCTTCGCCGCCAAAAGCATCGGGCGGAAAAGCCGTTCGCCCTGATGTCCCCTGACGTGGAAACCGTCCGGCAATACGCCCGGGTTAACGAGGAAGAAGAACGGCTGCTCACCTCTTTGCAGCGCCCCATAGTTTTGCTGGAAAAATCGGCCTCACCCCTGCCGGCGGAGGCGGTTTCCCCGGGCAACCGCTATTTCGGAGTAATGCTGCCCTATGCTCCGCCGCATTACCTGCTGCTTTCCCATGGCCTGAAAGTTCTGGTCATGACCAGCGCCAACCTGAGTGAAGAACCCATTGCCATTGACAACCAGGAAGCGTTTACCCGCCTGTCGGAAATAGCCGACTTCTTCTTGACGCATGACCGGGATATTTATCTCCGCGCTGACGACTCCATCACGCGTCATTTAGCCGGGGCCGACCGCTTTGTCCGCCGCTCCCGCGGTTATGTGCCCGCGCCCCTCCTGCTCAATCAGGATTTACCGCCGATCCTGGCCTGCGGGGCGGAATTGAAAAACACCGTCTGCCTGACCAAAAACAACCTGGCCTTTTTAAGCCAGCACATCGGGGATCTTGAGAATCCCAGGGCCTTTGATTTTTTCAGGCAAACAATTACTCACCTGAAGAGAATCCTGGATATTGAACCGGAAATAATCGCCTGTGATATGCATCCCGGATATCTCAGCACCAGGTATGCCCTTGAACAAACCGGCGCCCGCCTGACCCGGGTTCAGCATCACCACGCCCACATTGCCGGTTGCCTGGCGGAAAACGGCATCGACGGTCCGGTCATCGGCCTGGCCCTTGACGGCACCGGCTACGGCACGGACGGGCACATCTGGGGCGGTGAAATATTGGTAGCCGAGGCGGCCGGCTTTGAACGACCGGCGCACCTGGCTTACGTGCCCATGCCCGGCGGAGAAGCGGCCATCCGGGAGCCCTGGCGAATGGGGATCAGCTATCTTCTGGACGCCTGCGGTGAAGAATTTGACAATCTTGACCTGGCCTTTCTTAAAAAAATCGCCGCGCCGAAACTCCTCGTCATTAGAACAATGATCAGCCAGGGTCTCAACTCACCCCTGACCTCCAGCCTGGGAAGACTGTTTGACGGGGTGGCGGCCATACTGGGATGCGGTCCGCGGGTAAGTTTTGAGGGACAGGCCGC
>JAWOCW010000335.1:0-4621 GCA_046483615.1 Desulfosudaceae bacterium | reverse complement strand
GCCGGCGAACCGGTCTGGCTGAGTCACCTCTGGGGGGCCAACGTCAATCCGGAAAGCGAAAAGACCTCCCGGCTGTTTCGGAAACTGGTTGAACTGACCCGCCAGAACCTGGCCGAGGGCCGCTCGGCCCTCAAAGAGGAAAAGTTCCGGGCCCTGCTCTGGAACCCGCCCCTGCTGCACGTCAGCGACCTGTTTAACTGGGCGGAAACCGCCTATGGGGTGTCCCTGATCATGGACAGCATGTCCTATAACCGCCGGGAACCGTATATCGACACCTCTTCTGAAGAGAGCATGCTGCGGGGTCTCGGCCAGAACATCATGGAAGGTCCCATGGCCCGCCACACCCGGGGCCCCTCGGCCAATTATATCGAAGATATTTTCCACATGATCAAGCAGTTCGACATTGACATGCTCTGGGTGGCCGGACATGTCGGCTGCAAGAACACGGCCGCCTTAAACGGCATGCTCCGGGAAAAATGCCGGGAAGCCGGCGTGCCCATGCTGATCATAAATTATGATCTGTCCGACCCGCGGGTCGCCTCCCGGGACGCTATTTTAGAACAGATCAACCACTTCATGGAAAACATAATGAAGGCCCGGCGGCAGGACCTTTAACCCGGATATTTCAGTTTTGTTTTTGGTCGGATTTTCTTGCCTGGTTTCGGAAAACCGGGATTAACCCAGGAGTAATAAACTATGAGCGGTAAAGAACGTTTTTTCGCGGGCTGTGACGTGGGATCCACCACCGGCAAGGCGGTTATTATCAACAACGACGGCCTGGTCGGCAGCGCCATTGTTCCCAGCCAGATCGACCCCCGGGAGACGGCCACCAGGGTCTTGAACCAGGCCTGCCAGCAGGTCTCCGGGCTGGCCGGCATCAACGACCTTGACTGGCTGGTCGGGACCGGTTACGGCCGCAACGAAGTTCCCTTTGCCAATGAAAACACTTCGGAAATCAGTTGTCACGCCTCCGGGGTTTTTTTCTGCGACCCGGACATCAAAACCGTCATTGATATCGGCGGCCAGGACGTCAAGGCCATCGCCATTAATGACGACGGCCGGGTACTGGAATTTGTCATGAATGATAAGTGCGCCGCCGGCACCGGCCGCTTTCTGGAAATGATGAGCCGGATTTTCAATATGGATCTGGACCAGTTTTCAGAATTATCCCTGCAGGCCAAAAAAGTAACCCCGATTACTTCGCAGTGCAGTGTCTTTGCCGAAACCGAAGTCATCAGCCTGCTCAGCAAGAAAAAACCGGCGGCTGATATCGCCGCCGGTATTCAGGCTTCCATTGCCAAGCGCAGCTTCACCCTGTTAAAGCGGGTCGGCATCCGGCCCAAGGTGACCATTACCGGTGGCTGTTCCAAAAGCAAGGGCTTGCGGCAGCACCTTGAAAGGCTGATGCGGCTGGAACTGACACCGCTGTCCATAGATCCCCAGTTAATGGGCGCGCTGGGGGCCGCGGCCGAGGCCAGAAAAAAAGCCAACGGCGGCTGATCAGGAAGGAGGCGGCCGGGCCGGGCCGGGCCAGCCTTTTACCGACTGACCTCTTCTTTTAACATGCAGCAGGCAACCCGATTAACCGGCCGCCCGGCTTCGTTGTAGCTTAAATTGTCCGGCTGGATCAGCTTGTTCATGACGCACCCTTCCGGAATGGTTAACCGGAAAAGGTCGCTTTCGTTCAAGGGCGGTCGCGGCGTCAGCTGATTGTCCCGGAACTCCAGGCTGTGCAGGGGAAAATCCTCGCACAAAGGGCACCGGTAGACCCGGCCGTTGGGGAAGATAAAGTAGTTGTCGGCCACCAGGCCGGCGCACTCGAAGGTCTCGCTTGCTTCTAAAAAAACCTTGGGAAAAGTTACGGTGACCCCGTGTCCGGCTATGGCTGCCGCTGCCGCCGGAATTTCCCGCTTCCAGCGTTCGGCCGGTACCTGCCGGCTGTCGTGTTTCTGGTTCCGGGCTGATTTTCCCCTTATTCCAAGAACCTGGATAAAAAAACGGTCCACTCCCAGCTCCGGTACAATCGTTGCCATGGCCGCGAGTTCATCGATATTGGCCATGCTGACGGTATAAATCAGGCTGGTATGATAACCCCTGGAAACAGCCTCTTTTATTCCGGACAAACAAGCCTCATAAGAACCCTCTCCCCGGATGGCATCGTTGGTGCGCCGATTGGCACCGTCCAGGCTGAAGCTGACATAATCAAGCCGGTCCGGGGAGGTTTTTGCTAAAATATCATTAAACAGGTAGCCGTTGGTGTCCACGGTTACCGAATTGGCCCCGAGCTGCCGGGCGTAGTCCACGGCCGGGGCCAGATCGGGATGGAGGGTGGGCTCGCCGCCCAGAAAAACGATATTGGCTTGCGCCATCCTGTCTGAAAAAGAGTCCAACCACTGCTTGATTCGGGTTAACGACAGGGTGTTGCCGCCATGCTGCTCCGGGTTTATATAACAATGTCGACAGCGGAGGTTGCACCTGGTCAGAATATGGAAAAAGATATTGGTGGTGTTCCTGGAGAAGCGAACGGTTTTGGTTGACATGCTACTCAGATTTTATTCGTTTTTTTAATTTTTTTACCGTGGTTTTGGCGCTTATCAGCTCATCATTGGTCAGGCGAAGCCGGGCGCTCATATATTCGGCAAAGATCCGGTAGAGCAGCAGCACAAAGTCCATGGCCTCTTCTTTGTTGCCGCCGCCGCCATCAGTTGTAAAGCGCTGGTAAGCCGAGGTGTTCACGGCCAGGCAGACGGTGTGGCCATCAGCGTAAACCGTGGCTGAGCGGGCTTTATCATCCACTATTCGCATTTCTCCGAAAATTTCACCGGTAGTGGAAATAGTCGTGATTTCAACTCCTCTTTTTTTAATGCGGACCTGGCCGGACAATAAAAAATAGAGCCAGGGATCAACATCTCCCTCATTAATCACCGCCTCGCCGTCTTCATATTCTCTGATTTTGCTGAGCCTCAAGATTTTAGACAGGTTGCGGGTTTCAAAATCCTTCAGGGCCGGGATGGTCATCAGCTTCTGAATGTTTTGAATATTGTCTTTTAAATATTTTGACTCTATCATGATATAAGCCCTCTTATGATTTTCGTGGCCTCAACCCGAAATTTTTCATTTTATCTCGGCATGATATTCCTGAAGCGATTTCGGGGAAAAGTTTCCCTCCCGCCGTACTTTTATGCCCTTGGCAGCCGACAAGGCCGCGGCCGTTGTCGTCATATAGGGAACCTGATAATTAATTGCCGCTTTCCTGATATACGAATCATCGTCCTGACTGGTTTTGCCGCTGGGCGTATTAAAAACCAGATCCACCTGTTTATTTTTTATGACGTCGACAATATCCGGCTTGCCGTGACCCAGCTTTTTTACAACCCTGGAGGCAATGCCATGGCCGGCCAGAAAATCATGGGTACCGGGTGTGGCCATAATATCAAAATCTAAATCATGAAAAAGCCGGGCCGGTTCCAGTCCTTTTAGTTTATCAGCTTCGGCCAGGGTAATCAACACGGCACCGGATAAAGGCAGCGGCACCTTGGTCGCCTCCTGGGCCCGGAAAAAAGCCAGTCCGAAAGAGTCGGCCATGCCCAGAACCTCGCCGGTGGAACGCATTTCCGGGCCCAGCAGGGGATCTACTTCCGGAAACATGTTAAAAGGAAAGACCGCTTCTTTGACTCCGAAATGCTTGATGCTCTGATTCTTTAACTCAAAGTCGAATAATTTTCCTCCCAGCATGATCTGGGAGGCTATCCTGGCCATGGAAACGTTACATACTTTTGATACCAGCGGTACTGTTCTGGAGGCGCGGGGGTTGGCCTCCAGAATATAAACCATGTCGTCGACAATAGCATACTGAATATTCATCAAACCGACCACGTTCAGTTCAATGGCTATCTTTTGAGTATATTCCTTTATGGTTTCTATGTGTTTGACCGGGATACTGACCGGTGGTATAACGCAGGCGGAGTCCCCGGAATGGACCCCGGCCAATTCAATATGTTCCATAACGGCCGGCACGAAAGCCTCCCTGCCGTCGGCAATGGCGTCAGCTTCCGCTTCAATGGCATTTTCCAGAAATTTGTCAATCAGCACCGGACGCTCCGCGGAAACCACCACCGCCCTTTCCATGTAACGACGGAGCATCTCCTCGTCGTAAACGACCTGCATGGCCCGCCCGCCCAGAACATAAGAGGGCCTGACCATGAGGGGATATTGAATCCGTTTGGCAATGGCCAGGGCTTCTTCCACGGAGTGGGCCATATCTGAATCCGGCTGCGGAATTCCCAGTTTTTTCATGACTTCCCGGAAACAATCCCGGTCTTCGGCCTGCCTGATGGTTTCCGGAGAAGTTCCCAGAATTTTAACTCCGGCCTCGGCCAGTTCAGCGGCAATATTCAAAGGAGTCTGCCCGCCGAATTGCACAATAACCCCTTCTGGCTTTTCTTTTTCATAAATACTCAACACGTCTTCCACTGTTAACGGCTCAAAATAGAGCTTATCGGAAGTATCGTAATCCGTGGATACTGTCTCGGGATTACAATTGACCATAATGGACTCATACCCCTTGTCCCGAATGGCAAAAGCGGCGTGGACGCAGCAATAATCAAATTCTATGCCCTGA
>JAWOCW010000307.1:0-6187 GCA_046483615.1 Desulfosudaceae bacterium | reverse complement strand
CGAGTCGATTTGAGCGCAGCTGCAAGGCGCAGGACACGAAGCTGTAGTAAATCTACCGCGAGTGTCCTGCAACAAAGCAGATGCGCTCAAGGCGACTCGCCCGCAGGGTGAAATTTTTTGATATAAGATTGCCTTTATTCCGCAAAACTAAAATGACAATTTGTGTTTTTGGAATGACTGCTAAATTCAGTATAAATAATTGAAATAATGCAACAAGCAATGCTTTTTAAAAAATTTCATGAAATATTCGGGTTAGCCCGGATATTTCACGAGTCGATTTGAGCGCGGCTGCAAGGCGCAGGGCACGAAGCTGTAGTAAATCTACCGCGAGTGTCCTGCAACAAAGCAGCCGCGCTCAAGGCGACTCGCCCGAAGGGTGATTTTTTCGACATTTAAATGGTGAAAAATCCATAAACCGCCAATGATAATTTGTATTTTGAAAAAGAACCAGAAATCATTAATAACTATTTGAAGTTTATTGATCAAACAACTATAGTCGAAAAAATTCATGAAATATCCGGGCTAGAGCATTATCTGCTTTAATATTTCTATATTATCAAGCGCCCGGCCGGTTCCGACGGCAACGGTCGTCAGGGGATCCTCGGCAATGGTAATGGGCAGTCCGCTTTGTTCCCGCAAAAGCCGGTCCAGATTTTTCAACAGGGCGCCGCCGCCGGTAAGGACAATGCCCCGATCGACGATATCAGCCGCCAGTTCCGGCGGGGTCTGTTCCAGGGCGATTTTAACGGTTTCCACGATGGCGTCAATCTGCTCGGAAATGGCCACCCGGATTTCCTCGGAATCAATGGTCAGAATCTTGGGAATCCCCGAAACCAGATCCCGTCCCTTGACCTCGATGGTCTCCAGGTTCTTCTCATCAGGATAGGCGTTACCGATGCTGGTCTTGATGAGCTCCGCCGTTCTCTCCCCCACCAGCAGATTGTATTTACGTTTGATATACTGGGAGATAGCCGTGTCCATTTTATCGCCAGCCACCCGCAGGGACCGGCTGTAAACTATTCCGGCCAGGGAAATCACCGCTACTTCAGTGGTGCCGCCACCGATATCAACTACCATGTTACAGGTCGGTTCGGTAATGGGCAGGCCCGCGCCAATGGCAGCCGCCATGGGTTCTTCCAGGAGAATAACCTCCCGGGCTCCGGCCCGTTCAGCTGATTCCTTGACCGCTCGTTTTTCAACTTCGGTAATGCCCGAGGGTACAGCGATAATAATCCGGGGACGCACAAATTTCCGCCGATTATGAGCCTTTAAAATAAAATAACGCAGCATGGCCTCGGTAACTTCAAAATCAGCGATTACCCCGTCCCTCATGGGCCGGATGGCGACAATGCTGCCGGGAGTTCGTCCCAGCATGCGCTTGGCCTCTTCCCCCACCGCCAGAACCCGATTCTTTATGCGGTTGTCCGTTCGCACGGCCACCACGGAAGGTTCACTCAAAACGATGCCTTTGCCCTTTACAAAAACCAGCGTATTGGCCGTTCCCAGATCAATGGCCAGATCATTGGAAAACATGCCCAGCAGAAAATCAGATAAGAGGTTCATAATTACCTTTCGGGCCCCCGGAAAAATATTTATTTTTTTATTTTACAGAACTTCAGCCGATTCTTTTCTACCAGTAAAGGAATTTACACTCAAGAAAAAAAACATGGTTTTTATAAAAAAAACAGATTCTTTACCCCGTCATAAGCGTTTTTACGCCATGCTTTTCAGACGCCGGCCCGGAGCAGGTCCTCCATTACCGCCTGATGCAGCTCCGGTCGAAAAAATTTAATGGCGTCGCGGGAACGATCCGGATGAACCCGATTGGTAAACAGCAGCACCATGACGCGCCGCGGAATGTCCAACCACATAGAGGTCCCGGTAAACCCCAGATGCCCGGCTGATAATTTCGAAAACAGTGTTCCGCTGCTGGAGCAGAACTCTTCCGGAACATCAAAACCGAGCGGTCGCTGCCCTTTCTGCCGCGGGATCAGCAGGCTCCGGACAGTTTCGCTCGTGAAAACAGCCTGCTTCTGCTGGCCCTGATATTGTTCCTGATAATTGTCATCATAAATTTCCAGAAGAACTTCCAGAAACCGGGCCACCGCCGTAACCGTACCGAACAGGCCGGCCTGGCCGTCGATGCCGCCGATTTCATAGGCATTATCATCATGGACCAGGCCTTGCAACAGGAGCTTGCGGCGGGGACACTGCTCGGTGGCGGCAAAATCGGCCCCCACACGCGCCGCCACACGCGCCGCCATAGATGCGGCCGAATGGGGCCGGCCGGGGAAAAACAAGCCTTCAACACCCAGGGGTTCGTAAATCGCCTGCCGGACAAAACAATCCAGGCGCTGCCGCGAGACCGTCTCCACCACCTGGCGCAGCACCATATATCCCAGATCGCTGTAAACCGTTTTCTGACCGGGCGGATACGCCAGAGGTTCGGCCGCCAGCAAGCGGCTCAGGGCCGCTTTACGTTGTGACCAGGGAATCGCCGCCAGCGTCCGGAAATATTCCCGGTGAGCGGGATAGCCGGAGCGGTGGCGTAACAGGTCGGCCAGTGTTATCTCATGTTTATCCGAATGACTGAAGTCCGGCAGGATATCTCCCAGCCGATCTTCGAGGCCCGGCCGGCCCTCCTGCGTCAGCTTCAACACGGCCGGAGCCGTGGCCAGGGGCTTGGTCAGAGAAGCCAGGTCAAAGACCGTCCCGGGAGTCATGGCTTGCCCGGAAAAGATGTTGGCCTGCCCCCAGGCTTCCAGGAGCCGGACTTCCCCGGCCGCCCGGACATGCAGGACCGCTCCCGGAAAAACCCCTTGAGCCAGGCCCTCCCGCATTAACCGACGCGCTTTATCCATAATTTCTACCCGTCACCGGCCATGACCGCCGGACCATCATAACGAAGCGTCCCTTGCTCGGCGTCCATGGTGGCCTTAAGTCCCAGGGGCAGGGTCAGATTCCGTCCTTCATGGCCTGCCGCCAGGCCCGCCAGCAACGGGATGTCGCCGCCGACATGCTCGCGGACGATTTCGTGGATAACCCGGTTGTGACCGCAATTGGTAAACCGGCCCAGCAGCACCCCGGCCACCTTGTCCAGGGCTCCGGCCAGGCGCATCTGGGTCAGCATGCGATCAACGCGGTAAGCCGGCTCGTTGATGTCTTCCAGAAAGAGCAGGCCGCCGGCACAGTCCAACTGAAAAGGAGTGCCGACCAGGTGACACAGGGAAGCGAGGTTACCGCCGCAGACAAATCCGCTCGCCCGGCCGCCGGTAATGACGGGACCGGCGGCCCGGTATTCAATCAGAGTCTGACTGGTAAAGGCCGTCAGCAGGGCTTCCCGGGTGGCTGGACCGGCCTCCGCCAGGGAGGTTATAACCGGCGCGTGAAAAGTGACCAGGCCCGTTTTTTTTAAAATCGCGGCCAGCAGAACCGAGACATCGCTGAATCCCGCCACAACGCGGGGATTATTACCAATCAGCTCAAAATCGAGCAGTTCCAGGATGCGCAGGGAACCGAATCCGCCCCGGGCGCACAAAATCCCCTCGACGGCCGGATCACGAAACAGGTCATGCAGGCAGGCGGCCCGGTGTTCATCAGATCCGGCCAGGTAGCGGGTCTTTTCAAAAACACCGGGCGGCACCCGGACTTTAAAGCCCATATGCTCAAGGACCGCCACTCCCCGGCGAAAGCGTTCGTGATCAAACGCCCCGGCCGGAGCGGCGATGCCGATGGTGCCTGAGGGGCCAATAGCCGCCGGTCGAATAATCTGTTTATCAGTAAGCATATTTTCCGCCTTCTGGTTCTGACTGGTGATGATATAATATAAGATATTAAAAAACAAGCAGTTATTATGATTGAAAATTCAGGCCCAGCGCTTCTCCGGTTGACTTTTCTCCGGCTTTGGGATAACACAGGTAACGTCTGATAAAAAAAGACCCGGATATTATCCTGCCGGCTTGAACCGGAGCGGCCATATTCGAATATTAATTTCATTATATAAGCATGATCCATGACTCCACACATCAACCACCAGGACGCGGACAAATATGTTAAAGCGCTGGCCGATATCAGCCGGGCGGTGGCCTCGGAGCAATACCTGGAGGATATCCTCAAGCTGATCGTCCTGGTTACCGCCAAAGTCACCAACCTGGAGATATGCTCCCTGTGGATGATTGAACAAAAAAGCGGCCAGAAGCGAATCCGCTTAAAAGCCACCCAGGCCATTGAGCCGGAGTACGTCAAAGACCGTGTCCTCAATATGGATCAGGGCGTAGTTGGCTTTGTGGCCACCCATAAAACGCCCATTATAATCAAAGATGTACTGCGGGATGACCGCTTCCATGAAAAAGCCATGGCGGAAAAGCTGGGCCTGGCGTCCATGGCCGGCATCCCCATGCTGGTGAAAAACCAGGATGTTATCGGGGTGCTGAACTGCTTTACGGCCGAGCCGCATGACTTTACCGAAACCGAGGTTAACCTGATTACGGCAGTAGCCCACCAGGCTGCCGTGGCCATCCATAACACCCAGCTGGCCATGGACGCCAAAATCATACGGGAAGAACTGGAGACCAGGAAACTGGTGGACCGGGCCAAGGAAGTTCTGGTGAAACAGCGACAAATGCCGGTAGATGAAGCCTACCGTTTAATCCAGAAACGCAGCATGGATTCCCGAAAACCCATCCGGGAGGTGGCCGAAGCGGTCCTGCTCTCGGAAGGACTCTATTAACCCGGATATTTCATTAATTTTTTCGACTATAGTTGTTCAACCAATAAATTTCAGATAGTTATTAATAAGCGACCCGTCAAATATCCGGGTCGAAGCCTGAAAGGTTCAATCCGGATGATAAGCAAGGGGGCTGAATAAACTGAATTATTTTTCATTTGACTTCCTGACAAAACTGATTTATTTTTAAAAATTGTGCCAAGAAGCTCTTGGCACTACCTGCTTTCGTACAACGGCGTACGAAGGTATCACGTAAAAACAGCTGAAGACAAAGACGTCTATGAAGCCTGATCTTTATGATCAGGCGCCATGGACGTCTTTTTTTTTGGGCGAAACGCGGCTTAGCCCGGATATTTCATGAAATGTCTATTAACATAACCAAGCAAAACGGAGGAAAACCATGAGATTTTCAAAAAACAATGACGCCCTGGGGACGACTAACCGTGGCAATCCCACCGAAGCCGGTCTTTGCACGCTTTGCCGGGCCGATTGCGCCGGAAAGTGCGAAACCTGGCTGTCCAGCCTGGTTGGTCGCAAACTGCTTTACCCCAGAGATTTTGGAATGGTCACCGCGGGCGCCAATAACACCACTCACACCGGCGTCTCCTACAACGCCCTTCGCATTCAGGGGTATGCCTATGGTTCTCACGGCTTGAGCGGCAAGCTGTCCAATGATCCGGATGACTGCATCTTTCCCAATGTCAGCCTGGAGTCCACCTTTGGCCGGGAAATGAAAACCAAAGTCCGCCTGCCGCTGATGACCGGCGCCCTGGGCTCGACCTTTATCGCCTCCAAATACTGGGATTCCTTTGCCATCGGCGGAGCGCTCAGCGGCATTCCCGTTGTTATCGGGGAAAACGTGGTCGGGGTCGACCGGGAATCCAAAATCGGCAAGGGTAAATCCAAAAAGGGCAAAATCAAAAGCGCTCCCGAACTGGAACGCCGGATCGACGGCTATCTTCGCTACACGGACAAAGGCTACGGGGCCATCATCGTCCAGCTGAACGTGGAAGACACCCGCAACGGCGTGGCCGAATTCGTGGCCGAGAAATACGGCAATAAATGCATTATTGAATTAAAATGGGGACAGGGAGCCAAGGACATCGGCGGTGAAATTCAGGTCACCAGCCTGGATTACGCCACCTTCTTAAAAGAGCGGGGTTATGTGGTCGATCCGGATCCGACCAAACCCGAAGTGAAACGGGCCTTTAAGGAAGGATCCCTCACCTCTTTCGCCCGCCACAGCCGCCTGGGCGCGACCAATCTTTCGTCCGTCGACCAGGTCCACGAAGATTTCATGAGCAGCGTGGAGTATCTGCGGGGGCTGGGCTTCAAAAGAATCACCCTTAAAACCGGTTCCTACGGCATGGAAGAGCTGGCCATGGCCATAAAATTCGCCACCGAGGCCGGACTGGACCTGTTGACCATTGATGGTTCCGGCGGCGGCACCGGTATGAGCCC
>JAWOCW010000179.1:0-12769 GCA_046483615.1 Desulfosudaceae bacterium | reverse complement strand
ATATGGTTAATGGCCCGGACTTCGCCGGTCAGGCCTACCTCGCCCAGGACCACCGTGCCGGCGGGAATGGCCCGGTCCAGAAAGCTGGAGGCCACGGCGGCGACAACGCCCATATCTACCGCCGGTTCGCTGATTTTAACCCCGCAGGCCACGTTCATGAAAATATCGTAGCCCATCAGTTCCATGCCCAGCTTTTTTTCCATGACCGCCACCAGCAAAGACACCCGCTGCTGATCCAGGCCCAGAATGGTGCGGCGGGGCATGTTCAGGGTGGTCCGGCTGGCCAGGGCCTGCAGCTCCACCAGGATGGGCCGGGTCCCCTCCATGCTGGCTGCCACCACCGAGCCGGGGGTGTGTTCCGGCATTTCGGACAGGAACACCGCCGAGGGATTGGCCACCTCGTCCAGGCCGGCGGTTTTCATCTCGAACACCCCGATTTCATTAGTGGAACCAAAGCGGTTTTTGACCGCCCGGAGAATCCGGAAAATCTGATTCTTGTCACCTTCAAAATAAAGAACCGTGTCGACCATGTGTTCCATGATGCGGGGACCGGCGATAGCGCCGTCCTTGGTAACGTGACCGATCAGAAAGACGGGGACCCCGGTCTGTTTGGCAAAGGCCATCAGGCGCATGGTGGCTTCCCGCACCTGGCCGACGCTGCCCGGGGCCGAAGAAAAGTCCGGGCTGGACATGGTCTGAATGGAGTCGATCACCAGCGCCGTCGGACGAGCCTTTTCAGCCGTGGCCAGCACCATTTCCAGATCTGTTTCCGCCGCCGCCAGAATGTCCGGGGAAAGTTCGGCGCATAACCGCTGGCTGCGCATTTTCAGCTGTTTTAAAGACTCTTCCCCGGAAACATAAAGCACTTTGTGGCCGGATTGGGCGATCTTCTGAGCGGCCTGTAGCATCAGGGTGGATTTGCCGATACCGGGGTCACCGCCTACCAGCACCAGGGAACCGGCCACCATACCGCCGCCCAGAACCCGGTCAAATTCGGCAATGCCGGTTTTAATCCGTTCTTCCCGGCTCAGTTCCACCTCGGATAATACCTGGGGAGGGGATTGGGCGACCGCCCGTCGACGACGACCGGCCGGGCCGGACGGAGCAGTGGACATGGCCGTTTCTTCGACCAGTGTTCCCCAGCTTTCGCATTCCGGGCAGCGGCCCATCCATTTAGGCGTCTGATGACCGCAGTTTTGACAACAGAAAACGGTCCTGGCGTTTTTCATGATGTTTGATTCCTCTGGTTCGGAACATGTTTAATGACGCTTTATTTTTATATCAGTCAAGCCGGGGGCGTCAATGTCTTTTAACGGAGCGCCGCCGCCGGGGAAGAAGGCCGGCTCCCCTGCTCCCCGGCTACCCTGATGGCCGGGACATGATTTGGTCTATTGACATTGGCCGGCAGAAGCCGATATTATTCCGGACACCGATCAGGTCGGTTTTTTATGCTATCAAGACCGGGCGGCGCCAGGCCGCCGGTCATAATGGTTTTTAATTTTATGGATTGCCACGGATGAAAAAAATTCACGAACGGGAAAAGGAACAGTTTAAAAAGCTGTTTGAGCAGGAAGGAATTGACGATTTTGAAAACCGGTTTCATGTTCTGGAAGTCTTCCTGCAGACAGAGCAGCATATTACCACCAGCGACCTGGTGGCCCTGCTGAAAGAGCAGGGATATGATCTCAGCGCGGCCTTTGTGCGGGAGACCCTGGCCTTGCTGGGTCGCTTCGGTTTTGCCAGCAAACATCGCTTTGAGGATGGCAAGGTTCGATATGAGCACCGGCACCTGGGCGATCATCACGACCACATGATCTGCATGAAATGCGGCAGTATTGTCGAATTTGCCGATGATCAACTGGAAAAATTACAGGCCGAGGTGGCCGCCGCCCAAGGGTTTCTCATGTTGCAGCATAAAATGGAAATCTACGGCATCTGCGCCGAATGCCTCAAGGAAAGAGAGTTCGTGGTACCGCTAGTGCGGGCCAGGCAGGGTGAGACGGTCGAGATTGCTTCTTTTACCGGCGGCTCCAACGCCCGCCTGCGTCTTCTCTCCATGGGTTTGAAAGTTGGGGATCGGCTGGAAATCGTGACCAGTGATTCCCGGGGAGAGCTGGTGGTTGCCCTGGATCAGAAACGGTATGCCCTGGGACGGGGGCTGGCCGGAAAAATCCAGGTGAAGCGCGGTCAGTCCAGCCCGAAGTAGCACCCACCAGAATTTTGATGCTTTTACCGAAGATTTCCGTTTTGTCTCCCGGCTCCGGGTTGCTCGGTTTTCCTGAACACCGGACGGTTCCCTCCATTTTCTGGCGTCGATTTTAATCTCTGAAAAAAACAAAGTTATTTTAAAATGTTATAGAGCAAAGCCCGTTATTGTAATTATTACGGACAGTTTTATTCGCAGGCTGGTGGAAGCTGCCGTTCAGGAATTGATTGGACAGACTAAAACCACAATATAATGTGTGTTTT
The DNA here is from genome assembly GCA_046483615.1 of Desulfosudaceae bacterium. Lineage (GTDB taxonomy): Bacteria > Desulfobacterota > Desulfobacteria > Desulfobacterales > Desulfosudaceae > CAYTQK01. The sequence goes on along the minus strand of JAWOCW010000179.1, from coordinate 10,300 downwards.
TTTTCTTGACATACAATTTATTTGTAGTTATCACCAAAAAAAGATCAACAATGGTGGCGGGTGATGTACTACTACGAAATAAGAAATGAAGACGGGGGGAGTGAAGACACCGAAATTCTGACCATGTTTTATGGTGCTGTCTGGAGATCCGCTTTAAACAGGTTAAACCATGATTGCGACGGCCGGCTTTTGACCCTGTCTCTGCATGGACGTAAGTATTATATCTACCGTCGTCCGGTTCATCCCTGAGCCGGAGCCAACCCTGACGCTAACCACCCTTCCCGACCCCCGACCCCGGCCATCTCATGAACTATCCGGGTTAATTGGCGCTGATAACATGGTCGCCTTGAGGAGCTTTGAGTATCACCGGGCAGCCCTGATCCTCCCCGGATAATTCCCGAATCTTCCCCGAATATTTTCAGATCGCTCTGCGTCTGATCCCCGGATCAGAAGGTTCGGCTGGGCGTAATAATCCGCGAGTCATTATCCTGTTGCTGTTGCTGCTGTTGTTGCTGCATTTTTTGAATGCGTTCGGCCATTTCCGCCAGGGCGGCCTGCATGGCCTGGGGAAATTCGGCGATAGCCGCTTCCAGGGAGGTTGCCTCAAGTTTGGCCTGGAGAGGCAGAGGTCCTTCGGGCGACATTAACTGGGTGTGGCCCACAAAAACTATGGAGCGGCTGTCATCGTCCGTACCGTCGGGTTTGATGGGAATCAATTTTCGGATGGCGGCAACCTTGATGTCGGTGATGGACTCCTCGCGGTAGAGGTTGCTTGTGTCTACTGTGAAATCAATGTCTTGTGTTTGATTCATACTCTCCTCCTGTGCAGGGGTGAGGTTGTTTTTGGTCAGCCCGTCAGCGTGATGCAGTCAGAAGGGCACTTTTCAGCGGCTGCTTCCAGTCCCTCGGTATCATTGGGATCGTACCGGTCATAGTCCAGTACCGCCAGATTGCCGTCCATGGTGAACAATTCACTTTTTTTAGTGCAGGCCTTGCAGGCGATACAGCCGACAGAGCAGACCTCTTTAACTTCTTTGCCGCTATCCCGGTTGGAACAGGTAACCACATATATCCGTTCAGCCGGGAAAGGCTTCATGGTGATTATGCCACGGGGGCAGGCCCGGACGCAAGCGCCACAGCCGACACAATTTTCATAATTTATGGTGGCCAGCCCATGATCAATCCGGACGGCATCATAATCGCAGGCTTCGACGCAATCCCCCAGCCCCAGGCAGCCGTAGGCGCAGGCCTGCACCCCGGCAATGCCCGAAGCGGCGGCGCATTTTTTCTCACCCAGATATTCGCCCCGGCCGAAACGGTTTTCCGCCGTGGCCCCGCAGTGGACCACGGCCCGGTTAGGCGCGGTCTCGTCAATTTCCACGCCCATGATTTCGGCAATGCTACCGGCAGTATCGGCGCCGCCCGGGGCGCAGGCGTTAACCGGCGCCTCCTGGTAAACGATCGATTCGGCGTATTCGCCGCAGCCCACGTAGCCGCACCCACCACAGTTGGCGCCGGGCAGAATTTCCATGATGGCTTCAATCCGGGGATCGATTTCAACATGAAAAGCCTTGTTAGCCCAGCATAGAATATAAGAGAATATCAGCGCCAGTAACAGCAGGACACCACCTGCCAGACAAGTTGTGATCAGAGACATAATAAAATTCCACTCTTTTCCGATGGTATGTTTATCGCTTATGAATCAAGTCGTTTCGCAAGGCCGCGGTTTTGATCTGATAATCGTTCAAATCCTGCCCGGCCGTTTCCACGGGAGCCGATTGGAGAGATTTTTTCAGCCCTGTGTCAACACCGGTAAAGCCCATGAAGGCCATGGCCAGAACGCCGGCCACAATCATGGTAATGGCGGCGCCACGCAAAGGGGCCGGCACATCACAGAAATCGAGATCTTCCCGGATACCCGCCATGATAACAATGGCGATGGTAAATCCGATGCCGCCGAAAACGGCCAGGGTCAGGGCCCGTCCCAGGTCCCAGGCGTCGGCCGGGTTGTCCACCGCCACGTGGCTCATAATGGTCAGGCAGGCGAACAGGATGGCGCAGTTGGTGGTAATCAGCGGCAGGTAAACCCCGAATGATTTATACAGTTCCGGAAAAAATTTACGGACATACATTTCCACAAACTGAACCGAAGAGGAAATGGCGAAAATATAGACCACATAGGAAAGGACCGTCAGGTCAATGCGGGCCGCCTGATCGGCCGCCATGAAGAATCCTCCCGCCCAGGCTGTCAGGGGAGCCCCGGGAATCAGCACGAAGGTGGTCATCGCCCAGCTGATAAAGGCCGCGATGGTAATAACAAAGGTCACCGCGCAACCCATGCCGAAAGCCATTTCCACGTTGCGGGAGACTCCCACAAAGGGACAGATGCCGACAAAATAATAAAGCACAAAGTTGTTGATCAGCGCGGCGCTGACGGCAATCAAAAAGATATCAACAAGATAATTCATGACCGTTACCCCTGTCACCTGCTATGATTGGTTTGCTTTTTTAGTCTTGTAAGCGTTAATCTGGTTAACCAGCCCCAGCAACAGCCCCAGGGTAAAAAAGGCCCCCGGTGGCAGTGCCATGATAAGCCAGCCCGGCCAGGCCGCCGGCAGGACGGCCAGGTCGAAAAAGGTGCCTGATCCCAGGATTTCCCGGACGGCGGCAATGGAGGCCAGGGCCAGGGCGAATCCAATGGACTGTCCGATGGCATCGGCCCCGGCGGTTACAACCTTCTGCTTGGAGCCGCATACTTCACAACGGCAGATAATAAGACAGTTGACAATAATCAGCGGAATATACGGTCCCAGGGTTTTGCTCATGGAATACATATAGGCCGCCAGAAAACGGTCCACAATGGTCACGAAAGTGGCGATGGTCAGGGTGAAAATAACTATCCGCAGGTGCGGTTTGAGCAGCCCGCGAATAAGGCTGACGACCACGTTGGCACAGAACAGCACAAACATGACCGCCCCGGCCATGGTCATGGCCGCCTTCATGTTGCCGGTTACCGCCAGCACCGGGCAAAGTCCCAGCAGTTGACGATAGACGGGATTTTCCGGGATAATACCCTGGATAAATCTTTCCATCGGGGTAGGTGAGTCTGCCATGGTTCCTAACCTGTCCTTTCTGGTGGTTTATTCAGTTTTAGCGCCTTGACCAGCCTGTTCCCTAAGCTCCGGTTTCAGGTCAGCCACGGTTTTGTTGACAATGTTGCAAACGACCTGGGAAGAGATGGTGGCGCCGGTAATGGCGTCAACTTCATGGGGTTCATCCGCGCCGTCTTTAACAACTTTCATTTTGCTGTCGGTAGTTTGTCCGGCGAACTGGGCCCGCCAGTCCGGCTCCACGATTTTGGCTCCGAGCCCGGGCGTTTCCTTCTGGCCCAGCACGAATAAGCCGGTGATTTTCCCGGCCCGCGGGGATAAACCGATCAGCAGTTCCACCTCATCGGCGTATCCCTGACCGGAGGCTTTGGCCACCCAGCCTAATATCTTGTTTTCCCGGGTGGCCTGAAAGACGCTGTAGGATTTCTGGCGACCGTTCCCGCCTGCCGTGACGCGCAATCTTTCCGACTGCAGGGACTCTCTGGAGGCTGAGTCCTGCTTGCCCCCGGCCGGGCCGAAAATCAGTTCCGGGATCTGCTGGCGGGTTTCATTGATTTTATTTTCTTCGATAATCGGTGAAAAATTCAGATGGACTCCGGCCAGGGCCGCGCCATAGAACATGGCCAGCACCAGCACCAGCCAGGCCTGCTTGAAGAAGTTGTTGCCTTTTTCCTTTGCCATTGTCCGCTGCCTTTCCTTATATCTGTTTGCCCATGTCTCCGAATGGTCTGGGGATGGTCCATTTGTTGATCAACGGTGTCAGAGAGTTCATTAACAGCACCGCGAACATGACACCCTCGGGATAACCGCTGAATACGCGCAGTAGCATGATAATCGCCCCGACTCCAACGCCGAAGATCAGTTTACCGCGGCTTGTCAGCGGACTGGTTACCGGGTCGGTGGCGATATAAAAAGCTCCAAACAGCAGAGCGCCGCCGAACAGGTGGTGCCAGACGCTCCAGTCGGAGGCGGCCCCGGTGACGTCAGCCAGCAGTCCCAGAATGATAGTAACTCCGATGATGCTGACCGGAATTTCCCAGGAAGCCGTCCGGCGCAAGCAGAGGTAAATTCCGCCCAGGATACAGGCTATGGCGCTGACTTCTCCCAGGGAACCGTTGGTGGTGCCAATGATCAGGTTCCACAGAGGAGTAACCTGATCGGCCTGCTTGAACGCCGTCAGGGGGGTGGCCATGGTCATCACATCCACCCCGCTGCTGTCGGTCAGATAACCCGAGGCGGCCATGCTGCCGGCAAAGGAAATCATGACAAAGGCCCGTCCTACCATGGCGGGATTAAAAATATTCATGCCCAGCCCGCCGAAAATTACTTTGCCAATACCGATACCCACCACCGAAGCGATAACTCCCACGTACCAGGGGGCGGTCCCGGGTAAAGACAGGGCCAGGATAATGCCGGTGATGGCGGCTGATCCGTCAGAAAGGGTTATTGGTTTGCGGCGCAGGGCGGTAAAGATGGCCTCGGTCGCCAGGCAGCTGACCAGGCATATAGCCAGCTGAATCAGGGCGTATTTTCCAAACACGATGATGGAAACCAGCACCAGTGGCATCAGCGCGATCAAAACATCGGTCATCATCCGCTGGGTGGTGCAGGCCGTGTTTGAAAGGTGCGGCGAACTGACCGCCTGAAAGACCCGCTCCCCGGTCTGTCCGGGCTGGGTGGTTCCGGTTTCCTGCTTGGATTCATTCATAATTTAAAATACCTTGCTTATCTGTCCCCGGCAGCCTGTAGGGCAGCCTTTTAAAAGATTTAAGCGTTTCTGGCCGTCGCCTGAGCTTTGCCCAGCCGGATCAGTTGCACCAGCGGCAGGCTGGCCGGACAGGTAAAAGCGCAACAGCCACATTCGATGCAGGCCATGATATGATAAGCTTCGGCCACGTCCGAGGCCTGGTTTCTGGCTGCCAGGGCCAGCTTGGTGGGAACCAGGTTCATGGGGCAGGCGTCCACGCAGCGGCCACAACGGATACAGGCCGTTTCAGCCGCTTTTTTGACGTCGTCCCGGATGAGCACCGTGACGCCGCTGGTGCCCTTGGTGACCGGGAGATCGAGGTTGGTAAAGGCAAACCCCATCATGGGGCCGCCGGAGATGATCCGGACGGCTTCCGTGGTCAGGCCGCCGCAATAATCGATCAGATGGCGATAAGGGGTTCCAATGGGCACGAACAGATTTTTGGGCTGGTGGACGCCGGCTCCGGTAACACAGATAACTCGATGGGTCAGGGGCCGGTTTTTCAGCACGGCGCAGGCCATGGCGCAGGCCGTGCCGACATTGCTGACTACCACCCCCACATCAAGAGGCAGTTTGCCGGGGGGGACTTTACGGCCGGAAACCGCCACGATCAGGTGTTTCTCACTGCCCTGGGGATATTTGGTCTTTAAAGAAACCACCTCGATGCCGGTACCTTGGGCGGCCTGGCTGACGCTTTCCACCGCCTGGGGTTTGTTGTCCTCGATGGCGATAACGATTTTTTCCGCCCCGGCGGCCCGGGCGGCGACCAGGGCGCCGGCGACCAGTGCCCGGGAAGCTTCCAGCATGATGCGATAGTCTGCGGTCAGATAAGGCTCACATTCACAGCCGTTAATCAACAGCAGGTCCACCGGCTTTTCATTATTGGGGGTCAGTTTGACGTGGGCCGGAAAAGCCGCGCCGCCCAGACCGACAATACCCGCTTCACTGATGGTATCTATAATGGTCTGGGGATCCATCCGGTTTATGGCGTCCGTGTCCCAGTCATCCGATGTTAATTCGGCGAACAAAGCCCGGCTGTTTTTATCATTGTCTTCGCCTTCGGCCTCAATGGGCAGGGCGGAAACGCGGCGGCCGGTCGGCAGGGTCACATTGACTGATTTTTTAACTTTGCCGTTCAGGGAGGCGTGGAGAGGTGCCGAAACAAATCCTCCGGCCTGGCCAAGCAGGACGCCCGCCTGAACTTCGGTTTTGGTTTTGACTGCTGCCTGGCAGGGCGCGCCAATGTGCTGTGAAAGCGGCAGAACCACTGTTTCCGGGGCGGGCAAAACGTCAATGGGGCTGCCCGCTGAAAACAGTTTCTGCTCCGGGGGATGAACACCCCGTGCAAAGGTGCCTTTCCCGCCTAAGGCGGCTAATACAGATGACATGTTTATCTCCGTATTTTAATTGTTTTTCTGATTCCGGAGTAAGCCCGGGGCGCTACTCCAGAAAAAAAGCCGCAGTATACCCGGCCTTTAATTTTTCAATAATTGAGGGCGTCAGCCCGGCTTCGAGAAATTCAGCCAGAGACTTTCAGGCTGCCCGACCAGAGTCTTTCAGGCTACTTGACCAGAGTTTTTCAGGCTACTCGAAATAATCGCGAAGCGAACAAACAGGCTTTTTTCGAGTCATAAAATTATTCAATTTCCATATTTAACCGGAAAAAGTCAATCTTTTTTTTCAGGTGATTATTTTTATGAAAAAGAGGCCTTTAACCCGGATATTTCAGGAAATATCCGGGTTAAAGGTCTTCCGGTGAAAAGGCCACCACCTCATTTATATCAGAGGCGTCGCAAAAAAGCATGGCCAACCGGTCCATCCCCAGGGCGTTGCCGGCCGCGGCCGGCATATCCGCGACGTCCCGCAGGAATTTATCCGGCAGGGTCGGGGCCTCCCGGCCGTTTTGCCGTATCCGGCGCTGTTCGCCCAGGAGGCGTTCCCGGTAAGCTTCGGATCCGGTCAATTCGGAAAAGCCGTTGGACAGTTCCAGGCCGGCGATATAAAGCTCAAACCGTTCCGCGACATCCTGGTGACCGGGTTTCAATCGGGCCAGGGCGGCCCCGGGGTCAGCGGGATAATCATATAGAAACAGGGGCCGATCCGGACCGGCTGCCAGGGCCGGTTCAATGGTCAGCCCCATTACCTCGTCAAAAATTTTCCGGCGCAGGGCTTCTTCCAGGGAAATTTCAGCATAGCGGTCAAAGGCTTCGGCCACCCTGAGCCGGGGCCAGTCCGGAGACAAATCAATGGTTTTGCCCTGGTAGATCAGGCCAAAGGAGTTGTTCAGCCGGCCGGCCGCGAACCGGATCAAAGCCTCCGTTTCCCGCATGAGATCGTTATAATTGCCCCCGACCCGGTACCATTCCAGCAGGGTAAACTCCGGCAGGTGCCGGCGTCCTTGTTCGGCCCGGCGAAAGGCCTTGCAAATCTGGAACAGGCGGGGAAATTCCTTTGAGAGCAGTCTTTTCATGCATATTTCCGGAGAAGGCTGCAGATACCAGTCTCCGGATAACCGGGGTTCAATATGAGCTTCCGGCAGCAGGGCCGGCAGGCGGCAGGGGGTTTCAATTTCCAGGTATTGGCGGCGGCTGAAAAAATCCCGGACAGCGGCGGTCAGGCGGGCTCTGATCTGAAGATTGGTAAGTGATGGTGGCATCAGCCCGAATATTTCATAAAATTTTCCGACAAGGGTTGACGGCTTCGTAAAAAGTCCAATATCTGCGTTACGCGCAATCACTCAGAATCTCACGTACTATAAGTACGCTGCATTCTTCGTGATTGCGCAAGCCTTGATCTTGAACTTTTTACTTTGCCGTCCCAATTTGGACTTTTTACTAAAACATCAAGGCTTCGTAAAGGTCAGGCGCTTTTTTCCAGAAACTCATCCTGCGGACGGTTTTGCAGAAATACTTTTAAGTACCGGCTGACTTCCGCCTCGTCATACCATTGTTGCCCGGTCCGGCGGCAAAGATCGCAGGCATGAAGGGGAATATGCACGGCCAGCACTCGTCCGCCACGGTCGGAAGCCGAGTCAATCCGCAGGGCGCCGCCGCATTTTTCGCAGATCCGGACGGTTTCTTTCTGGGTCTCGTAAATGCCGTCGGTATCATAAAAGATCCGGTTGGTTCTTTCCTCGAATTCACCGGCCTTCTGCTGACGCTGGCGGGTTAATTCATGGCGCTGATGCCAGATTTTCAGGGCGGTTTCTCCGATTCTTTCGACTTGCCTGGTGACGGCTTCGGTCTGTTGAACTTTCTCCGGACTGTAGCCGGGCTCGGTAATTTTGCTGTAATCCATGCCGGCCATGGCCAGAATGATCCCGATGTTGACATAGGGCAAGGCTCCTTCAATGGAGTAGCCCCCCTCCAGAACGGCAATGTCCGGCTGCAGCAGCTCGGTCAGCCGGGCGTAGCCCTGGGCGGAAAAAAGCATGTCCGTCAGGGGATCGGTATAATGGTTATCCTGGCCGGCGGAGTTGATGACCAGGTCCGGCTTGAATTCGTCCAGTACCGGTAAAACCACGGTTTCAATGATATGGAGAAACCCCTTCGCGGACGTCCGGGGTGGCAGGGGAATATTGAGGGTGCGGCCGGTGGCGTTGGGGCCGCCCATTTCTTCGGGGAAACCGGAACCGGGGTAGAGAGTCCGGCCGTCCTGATGCAGGGAGATAAAGAGGGTGTCCGGGTCGTGCCAGTAAATATCCTGGGTGCCGTCGCCGTGGTGGCAGTCGGTGTCAATAATGGCCACCCGGCCAACCTTATAGGCCTGGCGCAGATACTCGATCATGATGGCTTCGATGTTGACGTTGCAGAAGCCCCGGGCGCCGTGAATAACCCGCTTGGCGTGGTGTCCGGGCGGGCGGACCAGGGCGAAACCGTTTTTAACCTCTTTTTCCATGACCGCCGTGCCGATGCGTTTGGCGCTGCCGGCGCTGATAAAATGGGATTCGGTCATGACCGAGGCCACGTCCGGAACGCAGAAATGAGTCCGCTTGACGTCTTCTTCTGCCACCAGCTCGGACTTGAATTCGATCAGTCCTTCAATATCGAACAGGCCTTCTTCCAGGGCCTGGTCCTGGGTGTAGAGCAAGCGCTCTTCGCGTTCCGGGTGAGTCGGATCGATAGCCCAGTCAAAGGCGGGAAAAAAAATCAGGCCGGTTTTGTGTTTCGCCCGCAAAGTCATTATTCTGCCTCCGGGTAGCAGGATGTTTCATCATTGAGTTTGTCGCAAATGACCTGGTAGCCGTGAATCAGTCCGGGTTTAACCTGAACCTTGATGCGGATATAACGGCCGGCCGCCGAAAAGCCGCGGACCATGTTGAACTGCTGATTTTCCAGAACTTCCAGCTCCAGGTCATCAGTCGATGCTCCGCGTTTCCGGGCCTTGCGCTTGAGCAGTTCCAGGGCTTTTGCTTCAGCGTCCGCCCGGGTAAAGGAACTGCTGATCTTTTTGGAATACCCTTCTTCCGGGGCGGCCATAATGCCCTGCTGCGTGTCGGCGAACAGGGAGACATCGCAGGTGGTCCGGGCAAAAGCCGCGCCCAGGGCGTTGGCCACGCTCCAGCGGGGGACGGTGGCGGTTTTAAGACCGGAAGCCTGTTCTATGCCCTTGGCGAAATTATCGGCTGGTCCGCCCAGGACCAGAATCCGGGTCGGTTTGACCTGGTCGCCTTCCCAGTACTCATGAACCGTGTAAACCGGTTTGCTGTTGATGTCGTCAACCAGGGATTGTGCATGGCCGACCACTGCCTGGCAGAATTGCTCATAAATCAGGCGGGCGGTGTCTTCCAGGGAGCGACCCAGGGCGTCCGCCAGCGTCTGTATGCCGGCAGCGGCTTTTTCCCGGCTGCCTTCGGTCAGAATGTCCAGTACCCGCAGGGCGTCGGTTGGCGTGGGTACCGGCCCGCCAAAAGCCATGGCGCTGCCGAGTCGTTCCGGACCGAGCTTGAGCCGGCCGTCAACAATGGTGACGGCGCTGTCTCCGCCAAGTCCCACGGATCGGGTTTTCAGGGCCCGGATCAGGGTTTTGTAACCGGCTATTTCGATCCCGACCGGCTCCAGCACCGGCACCCGGTTGAGAATGACGGCCATGTCGGTGGTGGTGCCGCCGATATCCAGGGCCAGCACCTCCTCATCGTCGTTGGTAAAGGGAATGGCGCCCATGACGCTGGCCGCCGGTCCGGACAGGATCGTCTGGCCGGGATAGCGGATGGAAGCCGGAAAACTCATGGTGCCGCCGTCAGCCTTTAAAATGTGTATCGGCACCTGCAAGCCGTGCTTTTCCAGCATACGCTGAATGGCTTCGAAGAATTTTTTGTGAATCGGGTAAACCGAGGTGATCGGCGAGGAGGTCGGGGCGTGTGGGTTCCATCGGTTAGAACCGTCGACGGCCCGGCCCACCCATTCCGCCGCCGGGGCCGCCGGGGCCACCGCCGAGCTTGAAC
>JAWOCW010000137.1:0-18544 GCA_046483615.1 Desulfosudaceae bacterium | reverse complement strand
CCACATCCGGGAAGCCGGGGCCAGTCGCATCCAGGACCTGGCTTTTTCCCTGGCCAACGGCAAGGCTTATCTTCAGGCGGGACTGGAAGCCGGGCTGGACATAGACGAATTTGCTCCCAGATTCACCTTTAACGCCTTCGGCGGCAGCATGGAAATATATCAGGAAATCGCCCTGCAGCGAGCGGCCCGGCGAATGTGGGCACAGATGCTGCGCCGGGAATTCGGGGCGAAAAATAAACGCAGCCTGCTTATCCGGCAACCCATTACCGCCCATATCGGCTGTTCCTCAACCACCCTCAACCGACCCTTAAACAACCTGGCCCGGGCGGTGGTGGGCGGCATGGCGGCCGGCATGTCCGGCGGCATGCCGGGGGCCTTTCCGCCCTTTGACGAACCGCTGGGACTGGGGCACAGCCAGGAAGCGGTTCAGTTGCAGCTTGACGCCACCCGTATCATGATCCACGAGGCCAAGGTGGCTGATGTCAACGATCCCTGGGCCGGTTCCTATTTCATGGAATCCTTGACCGACGAAACCGAGGCGGCCGCCCGCGAGGAAATCAGAAAAATAGACGGCCTGGGAGGCGCCGTGGCGGCTATTGAAAACGGCTACATGCAACGGGCCGTGGCCAGAAGCGCCTATGAACGGCAGAAAAAAATAGAACGCCAGGAAGAATTTCTGGTGGGGGTGAACTGCTTTACCGGTGAAAATGAAATAAATGTCAGTGTTAACCGGGAAGTGGAAGCTTCCTATGACCCGGAATTGATGAAAACCGCTGAAGAACGACAGAAAAAAGACCTGGCTCTAATGAAACAGGCCCGCGACGACAAAGCCGTGAGCAGTGCCCTGGCGACTTTAAAAACTCATGCCGCTGATCCGGACAAAAATCTCATGCCCGACATGTGTGACTGCGTTGAACAGGAGGCCACCCTCCAGGAAATCTGCGATGTTCTGCGCCAGGTCTTCGGCGAAGCGGAGCCGGTAAAATTGTAACCGCGGAAAGGACATTTTCATGAACGATAACTGGCCGGAGCTGGTCCAGCAGGTCAAACAAGGCAATCCCCGGGCATTATCCCGGATGATCACCCGCGTGGAGAACCGTGATCCGGGTTGGGAAATCGCCATGAAACAGATTTATCCCCGCACCGGCCGGGCCAGGATATTCGGCATTACCGGTTCGCCAGGGGCGGGCAAAAGCACTCTGACCAGGGAACTGGCCCTGGTACTTTTAGAACAAGGCTATTCCGTCGGAATTATCGCGGTGGATCCTTCCAGCCCCTTCTCCGGCGGAGCCCTGCTGGGTGATCGTCTTCGTATGCAAGAGCTCTACGAAATGCCCCGGGTCTTTATTCGCTCCATGGCTACCCGTGGCGTAATGGGCGGATTGTGCCACGCCGCCCGGGATATCACCCGTATCCTTGACGCTTTTGGCAAGGATATCATTCTCATCGAAACAGTGGGGGTGGGACAGGATGAAATCGAGATAATCCGGGTCGCGGAGGCCGTTATGGTCGTCTGCGTTCCCGGCCAGGGTGACGGTATCCAGGCCATCAAGGCCGGCATCATGGAAATCGCCGACCTGTTCGTGGTCAACAAAGCCGACCGCGACGGAGCTGATGAACTGGCCGACGATATCAGCTCCATGCTGGATCTTGCCTCGGCCGGGGACAGACCCAGGCCGCCTGTCCTGAAAACTTCAGCCCAGACCGGTCAGGGCATTCCGGAACTGGCCGCGGCTATCGGTCAACCCCGGGGCAAAAGCGACAACCTGGCCAAAAAACAGATTAAGGATGAACTGGTCGGATTGCTGGAGGGCGAACTGTCCCGGCGTTTGCATCGGGCCATATCTGATTACGCCCCGCTGGAGGAGTTGGTGACGGCCATCCTGGCCCGGCGGAATGACCCCTACACGACCGTTGAAACAATCTTTAAAGACCTGATCAACATGAATGATCTGATGGACAGAAAATAATTTTAAAGGAGGCTGAGCATGGTACAACTGATCGCGGCTTTTATTACCGGCCTGCTGCTGTTTAACGCCATTCCCCACCTGGTCCGGGGAATCTGCGGCAAATCCCACATGACGCCCTTCTCGCCCCGCTCTTCCGCCTGGGTAAATATTGTCTGGGCCTGGGTAAATCTGTTGGCCGGCCTGGTGATCGGCGGCATGTTCGATCTTTGCCAAGGGGACATTACCACCTGGATCGCCTTCGGCCTGGGAGGCTTTGTTATCTCCCTGTATCTGGCGATATTCTGGAGCAATCCGGAGGCCCGACTGCCCTGGCATCCGAAGAACTGACCCGGTTGTCGAAACAATCGCGCCGACCAAATGATTAGGACCGGCGCCAACCTCCTGGCCAAGGGAGACGCTGCTCATGACCGAGACTACCACCCCCATGCCCGTCACCGAAAAAATCGCGGCTTTTGTCGCTGAGACCAGAACCGCCGACATTCCAGTGGAAATATACGATCACGCCCGGGTGGCTTTTATGGACTGGGTCGCCGTCACCCTGAGCGGGCACGACGATCCCCTTATCGCCAAACTCAACAAATACGCCGATACCCTGGGTGGACAGCCGCAGGCGACCCTCATCGGCCAGGGTACCAAAAAAACCATCGCCGATGCCGCCCTGATCAACGGAGCCGCCTCGCATGCCCTGGATTATGACGACACCCTGGTTTCCTTTCTGGGGCACCCCTCGGTCACCCTCTTTCCCGCCCTGCTGGCCCTGGCCGAATGGCAGGGAAAAAGCGGCCGGGATTTCCTGACCGCCTACCTGATCGGACTTCAAGCCGGAGCCGCGGTGGGAGCCTGCGCCAGCCTGGATCACTACCTGGCCGGCTGGCACGCCACCTCCACCCTGGGTCATATCGCCGCGGCCGCGGGCTGCGCCCGGCTGCTGGGACTGAACCAGGAGCAGACCAGGCACGCCCTTGGAATCGGCGCCACCCAGTCATCCGGTTTAAAACGCGTCTTCGGAACCATGTGCAAACCATTTCACGCCGGCCGGGCTTCCCAGTCCGGTCTGATGGCGGCCCTGCTGGCACAGGACGGTTTTACCAGCGCCGCTGACATCCTGGAAGGTGAACAGGGTTTTTTTCAGGCCTTGAAAGGCACCATCAACAATGACGCTATTGAACTGCTCGGATTCGGCTGGGACGTGGTCAACCTTTCCCAGAAATACCACGCCTCCTGTCATGCTACGCACTCGCCCCTGGAAGCGGCCCTGGCGACCATCAGCAAGGAGAAGCTGGACCTGGACGATATCGCCGCCATTACGGTCCGATCCTCTCAGCTGGCCCTGGATGCCGCCGGCAACCCCAAACCCCGCACCGGCCTGGAGGCGAAATTCAGTATTCCCTTTTGCGTGGCTAATGCTCTAGTCACCGGTCTCACCGGTACCCGGGCCTTTACTGACGAACAAGTCAACAATCCCCGCATTCAGCACCTTATGGCCAAAATCACCGTTCTTCCGGATCCCGAAAAAAGCGGCCTGGAAGCCACGGTCACGATCGAAGATACCAGCGGCCGACAGACAGAAAATTTTTCCGATATCCTCCAGGAAATTCCGCCCCTGGACCTGAAAAAAGCCCGGGTAAAAGAAAAATTTATTGATTTGTGCCAGCCGCTCATCGGGGAGTCCCGAACCGCCGAAGCCGTCCGCGATATTGAAGAACTGGTCAGCCTGAACACCATGACAAGCTTCGCTGAAAAATTTTAAACGACCGCCGGCCGCGAGGAGGCGACATGACTGAAGACAGCTGTCTGGTAACGGATATTCAACGCTACTCCGTAAATGACGGACCGGGTTTTCGAACCAATGTTTACCTGAAGGGCTGTCCGCTTCGATGCGCTTGGTGTCACAATCCGGAAACCATTTCCGCTACCCCGGATATTTTCTGGAAAAGACGGTTGTGCGTTCAATGCGGCGCCTGCCTGGAAGTCTGCCAAAAAGAGGCCATTAATCCGCCCATTCCACCGGAAACAGCCCAGCAGGAAGGTTCTACTTATCAGAAAATTGATCGCGACCGTTGCGACGGCTGCCTGAAATGCGTGCAGGCCTGCCACTACGAGGCACTGGAAGTCTCCGGCGTTGCCATGACAGTTGATGAAATCATGACCGAGGTAGAATCTGACCGGATCTTTTATGAAACTTCCGGCGGCGGCATGACCTTGAGCGGTGGTGAGCCAACGGCTCATCCCGACTTTGCCTTAGCCCTGCTGACCGAAGCCCGAAACCGGGGAATTCATACCTGTCTGGACACTAACGGCTTCTGTGCCTGGGAGGCCCTGGCCTCCTTATTACCGGTGACCGAGATCGTCTTGTATGACCTGAAACAGATGGATGCCTCCAAACACAAAATTGCCACTGGTGCCGACAACCGGCTCATTCTGGACAACCTGACACAACTGGCCGGAACCGGCCAGGAATTCTGGATACGTCTTCCGGTGGTGCCGGGATTTAACGATGATAAATCCTTTCATCAAACGGCCGCCCGTTTTTTAAGCGAACTGCCCACCTTACCCGCCCGGGTAGATCTTTTACCTTTTCACAACTGGTGTGAAAACAAGTATGACTGGCTGGGTCAGGACTGGCCGCTGCGGCACACCGAGGCCACGCAGCCGTTTTTCCTGGAAATGCCGGCGGAATTATACCGTGATCTGGGACTGACCGTCACCATTGGCGGATCCGGTTTTGAAGAGACCTCTCCGGCCCGGGCGAGGCCGACACCTGGGGTATAATGACCCAGAATAGCCACAAACTGCCCCCTTACATTACAAGCAAATAATTCAGTATGTTATACATGAGGATGCCCGATTATGATTCACTCTGCTTCCTGTCCGCCGGCCGCCTCTTAATAAGAAAATCTATATTTATCAAATTGTTATATAAAAAAATCGGCTCTCGGCATGCTATTTGCTTTTGACAATAAAGAATAATCCTGCTTGGTGCCTTTGAGGGCGGCCCATTTTCAGTACCACCAAATTATCTTTAAGGAGGGACATCATGACCACATGTGAACAATGCAAATGTTTTTTTCCAATGGAGGAAAACCCGGAGACCGGCGACTGCGTCCGTCGCGGGCAAGACGCCCGGCAGTCCTTTTACAAAACCCAACCGGTCACAAAAGACCAGGACGCCGCGGCCTGTTCCGATTTTCAGAAAAAATAAAAAAACGCTCAAACCAAGGAGAAGATCATGTATGAAGCTTCCGAAACAATAAAAGAGTTTGAAGAAAAACAGCAGTGGTGGTGGGCGGCTGAAAAAAAACGGTCTCCCCGGCTGGACTACTTAAGAAAAGCCATCTGGAAAAAGGGCGCCATAGGAGGTCTTTACGCGCCGGGAGTTGACATTGACCTGGAAAAGCCTCAACTTCAGACTCAAAAGGCCCGGGAACTGGAGATGTCGCCGGATCCGGACGTTATCAAGTTCGCCCATATCTTTGCCCATGTGCTTGATAATAAAACTATTTTTATTACCGATCAGGCCCAGCTGGTAGGCTATACCGGCGGTCTGCCCAACACAATTTCCTGGGATCCCACCATGGCCTCCCTCTTAAACGATGAGGTCTATAACGACCCCTCGTCCCTGCCTGAACCGATGGAGGAAACACTCAAGATCATTGAAGACGTCAAGGGATACTGGGCCGGCAAATCCGACCTGGATAAAATCATGCCTTATCTTGACCTGGACGACATGATGAAAGTCCTGTCCGGAGCCGTGGGTTGGGGCATCCCCCTGGCCCGGGGTGGCTACTCCGGCAAAGATTATGAATATATCATGACCGGTCAGCGCGGCTTTGAGGACGTCATAGCCGAAATTGAGGCCAAGATTGACGAGGCCGACGACAGAGCGCATCAGCCCACCGCCGACACCGACATTACCGCTTCCTATGACCGGATGAACATGTGGGAAGCCATGCAGATCGCCCTGGAGGCCTGCATCCGTCACGCCAAACGCTATGCCCGCCTGGCCCGGATCGTGGCGGAAGAGTATGAAACCGATGATACCCGCAAAGAAGAGCTGCTGCGTATCGCCGAGGTTTGCGAAAGGGTGCCGGCCAAATCTCCCCGCACCCTCCAGGAATCTTTGCAATATGACATCTTTATCCAGCTGTTCAGCCGCCATGAAGCCGTTGAAGCCGCCTGGCCCTCTCGCCCCGATTATTACCACGGTCCTTATTATGAGCGGGATGTTAAAATTGAACAACGCCTGACCCACGAACAGGCCGTGGAACTGACCGGCGAATTTCTGATCCGGGCGGCGGAGGTCTGCCAGTATAAACCCAAATTTAGCCGGGAAGGACTCCAGGGCATCGACGGTACCTGGGTATGGACCCTGGGCGGGGTCAACCAGGACGGCAGTGACGCCTGCAACGGCATGACCACGGCCCTGCTCCAGGCGGCCAGGCTGGTGCGGGTGGCCAATCCCACTTTCGCCTTCCGCTGGCACCCCAAGGTATCCGATGAGATCATGAAAGAGTGTTTCGAATGTATCCGCCAGGGACTGGGCTATCCCTCCATGCGTAATGATCCCATTCTGATCGCCAACTCCATGCACTGGCACGGTCACCCCATTGAAGAAGCCCGCACCTGGGTCCACCAGGCCTGCATGTCACCGGCGCCTACCACCAAAAAAGGGTTTCAGCCCATGCGCATGGCCAACGCCACGGTCAACTGCGCCAAGATCGTGGAGTATGTCTTTTCCAGCGGCTTTGACAATGTCTTTCAACTCCAGATTGGCGCGGAAACCCCGCCGGTGGAGGAATTGACCGACTTTGATAAAGTTTTTGCCGCCTGGGAAGAACAGATGAAGACCTGCTTCAGTGTGCTGGTCCGACCGGTCAACCGGGCCCGCATGCTGGCCCCGATCATGACGCCCCGGCCGTTTCTGTCCGGCATTTCGGAACGTTCCGTGGAAAGCGGCAAGGACGTTTGCGATCCATCCATCAGCCGCGGCAATTCCTGGATCACCGCCTTTACCTGGGTGGAAAACATAGACAGCCTGGCGGCCGTCAAAAAACTTGTCTTTGACGACAAAAAATACACCCTGTCCGAACTCAAAGAGGCGCTGGAGAACAATTGGGAAGGCCGGGAAGAAATGCGGCTGGATTTTGTCAAAAAGACGCCCAAATGGGGCAATGATGATGATTACGTGGATGACATCATGCTGCGCTGCCTGCGGGCGGCGGCCCGTTTTTCCAAGGAGATCAAAGATCCCATGGGCAACAACTGGCCGATTCTGCCGGAAAACGTCAGCGGCAACATCCATTACGCCAACGTGGTGGGCGCCCTGCCCAACGGCCGGCGACTGGGTGACGCCCTCTATGACGGCGGCATTTCACCAGGCCCCGGTCTGGACAAAAAGGGACCGACGGCGGTGCTGAAATCCTGCGGCAAAATTGATCACATCTCCGACGGACGAGCCTTTCTGCTGAATCAAAGGCTTTCTCCCACCCAACTGGCCGGAGATAAAGGTTTCCAGATATGGAAGGCCTATATGCGGGCCTGGGCGGACCTGGGAATCGATCATGTCCAGTTTAACATGGTCGATGATGCCACCCTGCGCGCGGCTCAGCAAGATCCCGAAGATTATCAGGAAGTCATCGTCCGGGTGGCTGGCTACAGCGCCCACTTTGTGGACATCAGCCGAAAAACCCAGGACAACATTATCCAGCGTACCATCCAGGGACTTTAAATGCCGGTAGCGCCGGGGGGAGCGGTTTGTCTCTCTCCGGCGCTTCAACCCTTTGAAAAGGTGGAAAGAAGGAGCCCAGATTATGGCACGAAAAAATCGTCAGAATTACGCTGATGCTTCGGGCGTATTCGGTGTCCAGCAAAAGAAACCGACCGAGGGTACCGGCTCCGAGAAAGTTCCGGAAAAAGCCTGCGGGGTGTGCGTTAATTTTTCTGAAAGCGCCTATTCCGGAGATGGCCGGGGAACCTGCAAGAAGCTTAAAGAAGGTTCCGATATTGCCGCTTCTCCGCCGGTCTTTGAGCTGGACGGTAAAAACGGATATATGGTGAGGGCGCTGACGGACGCGGCCCAATGCCAATATTTTGAAAAAATGAAATTCGTGGATAAAGACGGTTACGAGTGCAGTGATCCGCAGTTCCGACGATCTCTGCGCCAGTTCCAGGACAAATAAGACCCCCGTCAGGACCTATCGCCAACCCTACTAATTGTCTTGACGACAGCCACAGGAGGAAAACATGAAATGCACAGAATGCGGCCATGAAGCCCCGCTGGCGGAATTCCGATACTTGTATAACGCCCGCATCGACGCCTCGGTAAGTATCCGCCAATGTACCAGTTGCGGTGAACACCTGGCAGCTGACGAAATAAAAGGAGAAGCCATTCAGACTCTGTCCGATGGCGCCGCGCCCTGGGGAAAATCCACCGGCATTGAAGGACTGGCCGAGGATGTCACCGGCCGGGCCAGCGCCTGATATCCGGAGTAAAAGGCGCCAGACGAAGCAGGTGGCCGGACAACCGGTCCACCTGTTTTCTTTTTAAATCATATCCATCCCTGACCCAAACCCAACCCGGATATTTCCTGAAATATCCGGGTCTAAATCACGTTTGGCCCTGTTTCCGCGTCAGGCTCCATTTTTAATCCCCGCGATACCTCCGGTATAACGGCGGTTAAGATTTTCGCCCTGCCTGACGCGAACAAAATATCGATTTCTGGATGGAAGCCGAATAAGGAGCAGGCCGGCATGGAATTTCATTGTGACCACTGCGGCTATACCTCTGATCACCAGTCATTTTTATACGTCTGTCGCAACGGCTGACCGGCCACCGGAGAATCTGAACTCCGGCGCTGCCCCGGGTGCGGTCAGCAATGTGTTTTCTCAAAAACCGAGGCACTGCGACGGGAGGAAGACCTGATTGACCGCCTGATGACTGACATCAGCCGGGTCACCGCCCGGGACGATGAAACAACGCGGCAAAACGCCATCAATCATATGCAAACCCTCTACAATATCAACCAGCGCTGGAATCTGCCCGGTATAACAGATTTTATCCGAAAAAAACAAAAAGAATTGCTGGGCTGGTAACCTCAGCCCCATTATCCTCAGCCCCGTTATAAAGGAGGACCATGACACAACCCGGCGACGGCCTGACAACTCCCGTTCCGGAAGAACACTTCTTCCTGTCGCGACCGGTTATTGAAAATCTGGAAAGAATAAAACGGCTGGCCGGCCAGCACCCCGTCAACGTTCTGGTGTCCGGGCCTCAGGGATGCGGCAAATCTACCCTGGTGCGCCAGTTCGCCGCCCGGCACCAACGCCCCCTGGCTACTTTCCAAATCGGAATATTGTCCGAACCCGGCCAGCTCTTCGGGGAATACCGCCTGACCGACGGCAAAACTGAATATCAGGAATTCCTTTTCCCCCGGGCTGTCCGCACACCGGGCTGTGTCATTCATTTAGAAGAGATTAACCGCCCGGAACATCCCAAGGCCTTGAACATGCTTTTTTCCATTCTATCCGACGATCGTTCGGTCTGGACCGATGAACTGGGGCTGGTGGAAGTGGCCGAAGAAGTGATTTTTTTTGCCACCCTCAACGAAGGCGAAGAATTTGCCGGTACGGAGATGCTGGACGCGGCTCTGGCCGACCGGTTTTATGTTACCATGCTGAACTACCTGCCACCGGCGGTGGAAGCCGAGGTGCTGCGCAAAAAGGGACGTATCACCGGAGCTGAGGCCCAGACGCTGGTCAACATCGCCAACAAATTACGCACCAATGCCCAGGAACCGGTTACCGTTTCCACCCGTCATGCCTTGATGATGGCCGAAATGATGGCCGCGGGCGCTTCGGTTAAAGAAGCCATAACCTACAGCCTGCCGCTGGATCGGGATACCCTGGAATCGGCCCTGCTTTCGTTACACCTGGAAACCGGAGCCAGAGAGACCTGGCGGGAGGATGATTATCAATCCTATTAAAGCCGAGCCAGGTTTTTCGTCCGACCCGGACCTGTCCTGTTTCTGGGCTAAAAATCGAGGCCTGTCCGAAGCCGCCGCCCTGGCCAATCTTTTAAAATCCCTCCGCAAAGTGGCCGGTCATCTGGGACCCAACGTGGGCCAGGTGCTTTTTCCCGGCATGTCTTTTCCTGATCCCTCCGCCATCATCATTGATCCTTCTCCGGCCCGGGATCAGGCCTACCCCCTGTCGTTTGAAATTATCGACTGCCTGGTGGGCCGGGTGGTTCATGAGTCCTGTCGCAAAATTGAATGGAGCAGCCACGTCTGGAAACTGCTGGAACCTTACCAGGAAAAACTCAGTGGACGTCAAATGATCCGCTTCCAGAAACTGGTCGACGCCGCCGAAACAAACTATATTGACCTGTCCTCCATCCGGACCATGGCCGGTGTTTACGCCTTGAAAGCCCGCCAGGAAATTCTGGACATGTACCTGCCGGAAGAGAGTCGCTCTCCCGGGACCCTGGATATGCTGCTGTTACGCTGGGCCCGGGAGTTGTGGCCTTTTTCCGGGGAAACCCTTCCGGAGCCGCCGACCAAGCTGGCCACGCTGCTGCCTCGACTGCGGCCTCTGGCCGAGGAACTGTCCCGGATAGCCGGCGCGACCGCTCGCCCCACGGAAAAATGCCTCCAGCGGGCCGAACTCTATCAAGACCAATGGCGGCAACTCGGCCACGATCTGATGGCCCTGCCGGTCAAAGACAAGACCCTGCTGTTTTATCCCCGGTATCAGGCCGCCGCCGGGCCCCCTCCGGCCGCCCGGCCGGCGGCAGCCACGCCGGATCTCCCGGATTCCCTGGTGCGGGAACTGGAACTACAATTGGCAACCGGCTCCCTGGATCTGACCCCGGTTGTCTTTTCCGTGGCCGGTTATGACAACCCCGATGTGGTCCGCATGTCCCGCTGGGATTATAACCAGCTTTGCCGGCCGATCATTGATCGCCGACTGGTATCCCGGCTCAGATCTGTCTTTCTGAATTATGGTCCCCGCCGGAAGATTTCCAGCCGGGGCCTGACCAGCGGCAAAATCGATCCCCGGCGTCTGTACCGGGCGCCGGTAACGGGCAAATGCTTTCAACAACGATACACCGTGGCCGAAGAAAGGTGGCAGGTGACCCTGCTGGTGGATGCCAGCGGCTCCATGCGCGGCAATAAAATGTCTATCGTGGAGAGTACCGTGGCCAACCTGAACCAGGCGGTGGGCACAGGTCGTAACCGATTGTCCGCCTTCGCCTATTTCGAAATCAACAAGATCTGCATGTTTTCCCGACTGCTCACCAACGGCCAGCTTTATACCGTGCCCCCGTCCGGGAAAACCGCTTCCGGTCAGGCCATCATCGCCGCCGCCTGGATGATGGAGCGGGGCCGCGGCCGGCGGCGAAACCTGCTCATTCATATTACCGACGGCGAATCCAATTTTGGATGTGATGTCAGTCACGGCATTGATTACTGCCGGCGGGAAAATATCCGTCTGGTCACCCTGGGATGCGGCTGCCGGAACCAACCGGCCATGTCCGACCAATATGGCCAGAATATTCAATTTTTAAAAAACTATGAACATCTGCCCCAGGCCCTGGAAAAAACGTTTAAGAGGCTGTTCCTCTACGGAGACGCCCTTCCCGGCAGATCCCGGTAAAAGCCATCGGCCAGGTTGACATTTCCCGCCGGGACGTGAAACAATTAACTTATTTCTGAATATGGAGACCTGACATGACCGGCACCGATGAACTTATGGTTGCAACCAGCGACCGGATAGGCGTTCTTACCCTTAACCGCCCGCATAAACGTCACGCCCTGTCACCGCAACTGCTGGTTGATATCCACCTGACCCTGACCCGTTGGGCTGAAGAAGACTTCCTGCGGGCGGTTATCATCAAAGGCGGAGACGGTCCGGCCTTTTCTTCCGGATACGATGTCACGGCCATTCCCACGGAGGTGTCACCGGAAGCCGCCGAGATACTGAACAAAGAAAATCCCTTAACCCTCTGCCTGAGCAGCGTCAAACACTTCCCTTACCCGGTTATTGCCATGATGAACGGATACGCTTTCGGAGCCGGCTTGAATCTGGCTGTCTGCTGTGACCTGCGCATAGCTGCCGACACGATCAAGGTGGGCATGCCGCCGGCCCGGTTAGGCCTGGTCTATCACCCGGAAGGGCTGAAGCAATTTGTCCAGGTCCTGGGATTCCCGGTAACGCGGGAAATTTTCTTTACGGCCCGGACCTATGACAGTGAAGAAGCCTTGGGGGCCGGCCTGGTCAACCACCTGGTACCAACCGAAAATCTGGAAAAGGTGGCCTTTGATTACGCCCGGCAGATTGTGGCCAATGCCCCGCAGGCGCTCAAAGGAATGAAAGAAATTCTGGGCAGGCTGGAAAGAGCCACCGCCTTTTCATCCCAAGATATTGCCCGGGCGGAAACCCTGATTCAAAAATCCTTTGCCAGCAAGGACCTGGTGGAAGGTCAAACCGCCTTTCTGGAAAAACGCCTTCCGCTTTTTACCGGCGAATAGTCATCTCGCCAGGCTTTCCCCAAAAACCAAGTGCTAACCCGGATGGCATCCCTCCACCGGAATTGATTCGTTTTGTCCCATTACGGGATATTTTTGCCCGGCTGGATTATCCACCAACCTCTGCCGCTCCTCCTTTTCCATAATATTTAGCAATAATTTCAAGGAACTAACAATTAATATCAATATTGGCATTTGTTTTGCTACAACAATGTTCAAAATCGTATTAATGGCTCCGGCCGCCAGCAACCTCAAGCCCAAAAAAGGAGTAAAACATGACTATCCAATGGAACATCGGTTACATACCCTACAAACGCGCTTTGATGTCACCGGATAAAACAGCGATTATTTATGAGGACAGGCCGGTAACCTATCAGGAACTTAACGCCGGCATCAACCGGTGCGCGCACATGTTGCAGAAAAAAGGTCTTAAAAAAGGAGATCGCCTGTGCGTGCTTTTACTCAATTGCATGGAATTTTTGGAACTGTATTTCGCCTCGGCCAAACTGGGGATTATTTTCGTGCCCCTTAACTGGCGCATGGTCGGGCCGGAACTGGAATATCAAATTAACGACTGCGGAGCCAGAATACTGGCTTTTCACGACTCTTTTTTGGGCAGCATTGATCTGATCCGGTTCAGCCTGAACGTGGAGGAGGATAAATTTATTTTTATTAAAAGCGGCAGCCCGGAATTGCCGGGCTTTGAACTTCCGGATTGTCCGGCCTGGGCCGAAAGTTATCCCGCCCTGGTCGAAGGAGAAAATAACGAATCCGAACCGGTTCCGGAAATCCCGGTGCAGCTTTCCGATCCTTTAAGTATAGTTTACACTTCCGGAGTAACCGGGACGCCCAAAGGCGCCGTCCTTTCTCATGAACAAACTTTTTTTAAAAACGCCCAGGTCGGGTATTACACGGATTGCACTTCCGAAGACGTGCTCATCGCTCAAATGCCGCTGTTCCACTCCGGCGGATTGTTTATCGTGACCACGCCGGGACTGTCGGCCGGCCTGACCATAGTCATGCGACGGGGTTTTGACGCCAACGAATTTGCGGAAGATATTCAGCGCTATCGGGGTACCATTGTGTTTGCCCTGACAACCATGTGGCGACTTATTCTGGAAACCGGTAAGCTGGATGAAATCGACACCAGCAGCGTGAGATCCGTAGTCGGCGGAGGAGAACGAACCCCGCCCAGCTTGTTTGAAGAGCTTTCTAAACGCGGTCTTTATATGCAGCAGGGCTTCGGGCAGACCGAGAATTCGGCCATGATGATGGTCCCCCAGCAGGATATTAAACGTAAAATGGGATCCATCGGCAAACCCGGCTTTTTTACCGATATATGGATCGCCGGTCCCACCGGTGAAAAATTGCCGCCGGGTGAAATCGGCGATATCGTGGCCAAGGGCCCGACCGTCATGAGCGGCTACTGGAACAGGCCGGAGGAGACCGATCGCGCCATCGTCAACGGAATTCTTTATACCGGTGATCTGGGATATATGGACGAAGAGGGATTCTTCTATATTGTCGACCGGGCCAAGGACATGTACCGCAGCGGCGGTGAGAACGTCTATCCGGCGGAAGTTGAAAAGGTGCTGGCCGGACACCCCAAGATCAACAACGTGGCCATTATAGGCGTACCGGATGATAAATGGGGTGAGGTGGGCATGGCCTGCCTCGTAACAGAAGAAGGCCAATCAATTACCAAAGAAGAAATTCATTCATTTTTAAAGGACAAGGTGGCCAGATATAAATTTCCCGCCCAGGTGGAAATAATGGAGGAGCTCCCCATGACCGCCACTATGAAAATAAAAAAATCAAATTTAAAGCAGCAGTTTGCCAGAAATTAAGCGATCCCCGGCGCTGGTGACGGTTAGTATCACCGGAAGCTGCTGGCTTCGATTCGACCAGACTTACTCAGACAGTCAAATATAAAGGAGTTTCTGTGGAAGAGTATCTTAAAAAACGGCTGGCGGAACTGGAAGCAGTTCGCGCCCAGGTTAAAGCGGGCGGCGGTCCGCAGAAAATTGAAAAACAGCACGCGGCCGGCAAGTTGACTGCCCGGGAACGACTGGAGCAGCTCCTTGATCCGGACAGTTTTTTTGAAATCAACATGCTCTCCGGTCATGCCGTGGATATGCCCGGCGATGGTCTGGTCTGCGGCAGCGGCACCATTCATGGACGACAGGTATTTGTATATTCCCAGGATCGAACCGTGCGCGGTGGGTCCATAGGTGTTGAGCACGGTTATAAGATGTATCGCACCGTGGAACGGGCCCTGGAGATGCGAGTCCCCCTGCTCGGCTTGCATGATTCGCCGGGGGCCCGCCTGCCCAGCGCCAATGAGCTGGAATGGCTGGGCGCCAATAACCGGGCTATTTTCTCCAACATCTCCCAGAAACACGGGGGCTCGGTTTTTTATCCCAACACCATGGGATCGGGAGCCATTCCCCAACTATCGGCCATTCTCGGCACCTGCGCCGGCATCTCCGTCTACTCCCCGGCCCTGAACGATTTTATCTTCATGGTCGATGACATCAGCCACATGTTTATAACCGGTCCCATGGTCGTAAAAATGGTCACCGGCGAAGAGATCAGCAACGAAGACCTGGGTGGAGCCCGGGTTCATTCTCAGCAGACCGGTACCTGTGACTTCCGTTGCGCCCGCGAGGAGAACTGCCTAAACGAGATGAAGCGGCTGCTTTCCTTTCTGCCTGCCAACTGGCAGGAAGAACCGCCGGTTTACAGGGCTGACGATGATGCCAATCGATCCTGCCAGGAACTCAACGATATTATTCCCGCCTCCCCTAACCAGCCTTACGACATGCACCGGATTATCGAGTCCATAGTTGACAACGGCGACTTCATGGAAGTTAAAAAAGAATTCGCCAGAGAAATGATCACCGGCTTCGCCCGGCTGAACGGAAAAACCGTCGGCATCGTCGCCAATCAGCCCATGGTCATGGCGGGCTCACTGACCGTGGACAGTTCCGATAAACAAGCCCGCTTTATTCGTTTTTGCGACTGTTTTAATATTCCGTTGCTGATTCTGGCGGACACACCGGCTTATATGCCCGGATCGGGACAGGAACACACTGGTATAATTCGGCACGGGGCCAAGGTTCTGTATGCCTTGTGCGAGTCGACCGTCCCCAAAATTTCCATCGCCCTGCGAAAAGCATACGGTGGCGGCAATCTTGGCATGGGGATTCTGCCGGGGCTGAGCACCGACCTGGTCCTTTACTGGCCCACCATGGAGACAGGTATCCTGGGAGCCGAACAATCGGTCATGCTATTGTTCGGCCATCATGAACGGGCCGGGGAAGAGGGATTTCTGGATGAAAAACTCCGGGAATACCGGGAAACCTATGCCAATCCCATCTACGACATATCCTCCAACGTCAATGTCGAAGACGTCATCACACCGGCTGAAACGCGCAGTTACGTTATCAGGGCTTTTGCCATGATAGCTGATAAAAAACGCCGGAAACCGGATAAGCGGCACGGCAATATCCCGCTGTAATTAAAGATATCTTACTCAAACAAAACAAAGCCCCCGAACCTGTGGAACCGGTTCGGGGGCTTTGTGGTATATCTGAAAAAACGGTTATGAACTCCGGGCTTACATCATGCCGCCCATGCCGCCCATACCGCCCATGCCGCCCATGCCGCCGCCCGGCATGCCGCCGCCGGCGCCGCCGCCGTCATCCTTTTCAGGCTTTTCGGCGATCATGGCTTCCGTGGTCAGCATGACCGAAGCGACACTGCAGGCGTTCTGCAGGGCGAACCGGACCACCTTGGTGGGATCAATAACCCCGGCCTTAACCAGATCTTCGTACTCATTGGTGGCGGCGTTATAACCAAAGCCGCCTTCACCTTCCTTGACCTTGTTGATCACGACCGAACCTTCCACGCCGGCGTTTTCCGCTATCTGGCGCAGGGGTTCTTCAATGGCGCGCATAACGACTTTAACGCCCAGCTTTTGATCGGCCTTGATTTTAATCTTTTCCAGGGCGCCCAGGCAGCGCACCAGGGCGACGCCGCCGCCCGGCAGGATGCCTTCTTCCACCGCCGCCCGGGTGGCGTTCAGGGCGTCTTCCACGCGGGCCTTCTTCTCTTTCATCTCGGTCTCGGTAGCGGCCCCGACGTTGATAACAGCCACGCCGCCGACCAGTTTGGCCAGCCGCTCCTGGAGTTTTTCCCGGTCATAGTCGGAAGAGGTCTCGTCGATCTGGGCCCGGATCTGCTTGACCCGGCCTTCCAGATCGGCTTTCTTGCCGGCGCCGTCCACGATAGTGGTGTTGTCCTTATCAATGGATACCCGGCGGGCCTGGCCCAGATCGGCCATGGTAATCGTTTCCAGGTTGATGCCCAGATCTTCGGACACCACCGTACCGCCGGTCAGAACTGCGATATCCTGCAGCATGGCCTTTCTTCTGTCGCCGAATCCCGGGGCCTTGACGGCGGCCACGTTAAGGGTGCCGCGCAGCTTGTTGACCACCAGGGTGGCCAGGGCTTCGCCTTCAATATCCTCGGCGATGATCAGCAACGGCTTGTTGGTCTTGGCGACCTGCTCCAGAATGGGCAGCAGTTCTTTCATGTTGGATATTTTTTTCTCGTTGAGAAGAATATAGGCGTCTTCCAGGGAAGCGACCATTTTTTCCGGATCGGTCACGAAATAAGGTGACAGATAGCCGCGGTCAAACTGCATGCCTTCGACCACGTCCAGTTCGGTCTCCATGGATTTGCCCTCTTCCACCGTGATGACGCCTTCCTTGCCGACTTTTTCCATGGCCTCGGCGATAATGTTGCCGATGGTTTCGTCGCTGTTGGCGGAAATGGTGCCGACCTGGGCGATCTCACGCTGGTCCTTGGTGTCCACGCTCAACTGGGCCAGTTCCTTGACCGCCACTTCCATGGCCTTGTCGATACCGCGCTTGATGGCCATGGGATTGTTGCCGGCGGCCACCAGTTTCTGGCCTTCTTCATAAATTTTTCTGGCCAGGACAGTAGCGGTGGTTGTGCCGTCACCGGCGGTATCACTGGTTTTGCTGGACACCTCTTTAACCATCTGGGCGCCCATGTTTTCGAACTTGTCTTCCAGTTCGATTTCCTTGGCCACGGTGACGCCGTCCTTGGTGACGTTGGGGGAGCCCCAGGATTTATCAATAACCACGTTTCTTCCCCGCGGACCGAGGGTCACCGCCACGGCGTCGGCAAGTATATTGACACCGGAAAGCATGGCTTCCCGTGCTTTTGCGGAATATTTAATCTCTTTTCCAGCCATTTTTCACACTCCTTTTACCATCTGAATTTTATCTTGTTGGATTTAAACTTATTCCAGGATGCCGAGGACATCATCTTCACGCATAATCAGATATTCTTCCCCATCGATTTTCACTTCCGTGCCGCCGTATTTACCGAACAACACCCGGTCGCCTTTTTTAATATCAAGTTCCAGGACTTTACCGTCCTCACCGATCCGGCCCTTGCCGACGGCGATGACTTTACCTTCAATGGGTTTTTCCTTGGCGGTGTCGGGAATAATAATTCCCCCCTTGGTCTTGGTCTCTTCCTCCACCCGCTGTACCAGAATCCGGTCATGCAATGGTCTGAATTTCATCTTCACTATCCTCCTTACCTTAAAAAAAGTTACTTGGTTATTAATAAACTGATAGGCAATCGCGCCCAGGCGGGGTGTTGGTCACACCACGTTCAGGGACGAAAAAACTGTTATTTATTGCTATCGGTTTTGGCTTTGGCTGTTTCCGTTTTGGGCGACTGACTTTTGTCGCATTTTTTAGGCGTCTCTGCCTGCGGTGAGTTGGCGCCGGAGGAACCTGACTTGCCGGCGTAATCAGTGGCGTACCAGCCGGATCCCTTCAAATGAAACGAACTTTGGGAAATTATTTTATGAAGTTTTCCCCGGCATTGTTCGCACCTGGTCAGAGGCGCGTCGGATATTTTCTGCCAGGCTTCCTGTATTCTGCCGCATTTTTCACATTCATACTCATAAATCGGCATGGTTTCTTCTCCCTCACTGAATATGCA
>JAWOCW010000128.1:0-9040 GCA_046483615.1 Desulfosudaceae bacterium | reverse complement strand
GGTGAACACCGGGGGGCGGGGGGGAGTCCGGGGCGTCCCGGCCTCCGCCGTAAATTTTGTTTTAAGGACTTGCTATTTTAAAGGCAATGCTGTATTTTTAATCTATAATCTATAGCGTGTGGAAATACTTGAAAAAAAGGTGAGTGCCGATGGATTTAGAAGAAATAAAAATTAAAGTGTCTCCCAATATTGCCAAGGCTTTCAAAGCCTTTACTGAAAGTGAGCAAGAGAAATACGGTATCCTTTTTGGTGCCGTAGTACGCAGACCTCGGCTTTCTCGGTCAGAAGGACTCGCTGAGTTTAAAAGGCTCACCGCGCAGGCACGAAAGCAGGCAAAAGAAACCGGCCTTACCCCCGAAGAATTAGATGCCATCTTAAATGACAAGTAACCACTATTGCGTAGTAGACACGAACGTGCTTGTCAGCGCTTTAGTATTCAAGCAAACGCCAGAGCAAGTAGTCTCGAAAATTATTCAGTCCGGCCTTTTTTTGTTTTCAGACGATACCTTAGAAGAATTAATTGATGTGCTTGGTCGACCGAAATTTTCCAAACATATTTCTGCTGAGATAATACATGATTACTTATCGTTATTGGCGAACTTCTCGCGCTTTATAAAACCATCACAAAGAATTACTGCCTGCCGCGATCCCAGGGACAACATGTTTTTGGAATTGGCAGTTGCCGGTAAGGCGGATTTCATCGTCACCGGTGATCAGGATTTGCTCGAACTGAATCCGTTTCGGAATGTCCGGATTGTGCAACCGGCTGAGTTTATGGCAATCGTAAAGAAGGAATAAAAGCCCGGCGTCTGCTCAGCCAGCGCGGAACCCATATTGCCGGTGTGGAGGTGGTCATTATGCTGAACAAATAAACCTGCTCTTCCGGGGAGCAGGAGGATGTTTTCTTCTCCCGGGATTCCTCTTCTTTTCTCTTCTCTTATCTCCCGTGTCGATTCCATGTCGCGTGTGCTCAATATCCTCGCAGTTATATCGAATTTCCTTTGCTTCCAGCCGAATGAAAAAAAATTGGTATGTGCCCGGAATCACCATTTCGCAAACAACATGTTTTTCAAACACCGGGAAGTCCCGGCCTCTGCCGTAAACTTGAAAATCGTTAAATATAGGTGTAATAAGAAAGAGGGAAGCCGCCGGATCAGGTGAAAACTTGGATTCAGCCTGGTACCGTTTTTTTTGCCCGGCTTGAGGGAGAGGCGTCATGGAAGTTCCTCGGAAAGAAAGTGACGGCCGCCGGAATAATCTGGCGGCCTGTCCCGTCAGCGGCCTGCCGATAACCGGTAAACCCGAATGGACGAACATAAAACTATCGGATACCTATCAGGTTACCTTTAAATTTATCGGTGACCGGATTTTGTTCGTTATTCCCAGCGGTTCTCCTGAAAAAGAGAGCGTGGCCGCCTTGTTCCGGCACAGGCAGGACGTGATCAGGGAGATGATCGGTGAAAAGGCCTCTTTCGTGGAGTTGACGGACGCCTCCGGGGTCAATGATGTCCTGACCCGGTCTGTCCGGCAACAGACGGCCAATGGTTACCTGAATGACCGTCACCGGCTGCTGGGGTTTATCGTTATCAACGCCCCCATCAAGATCAGGCTGGCCCTGAACGTGGGTAAGCGCCTGTTTCGGAATCCTTTCCCGGTGCTGGCCGTTAAAAATTATGAAACGGGCGCTACCCGGGCCCTGTTTTTGTTGAACCAGGACCAGCCCCATCACCAGGGCCTTCTGTCGGCTACCACCAGGAAAAAGGAGTGGCAGCTGCGTTCAAAACGGGGAACAATAGAAGTTGAGCTGGTCAACGGCAATATTATTTATTGTGAAAACAGCGGGGATGTGAGCGAAGAGGAGGTGCTGGCCAGTCTTGAAGTCATGGGAAAACTGGCCGCTTCTCTGGCTGGAAGAACCTCCGACTACTATCTGGTGGTGGTGCCGCAGCTGTCCCGGCTTTCCCGGGGCAATCGGAACCATTATATCAATTTTTTAAATGATTTGCACGCCCGGCAGCCTTTCCGGGCTTTTATTCTGTGCCGCGCCAACCGTTTTTTCCGAACAGTTTTATATCTGGCCCGTCCCCGGCTTAACTTTCCGGCCTGGCTGGCCCGGGATTTTGAGGACGCTTTGCGTATGATCAACCAGCGCGAGATCTTGTCAGACGAGGAAGACTCCGCTTGGGCGCCGATGATCGGCCAGGCTGGTCAGGGGGGCGGTCACCGGCTCATTAATGATTTGCTTGACTACCTGGGCAGGATAAACTGGGAAGTTGAGGGCCCCCTTGATCCCCCCCGGAAATCTGATCGTGATCCCTTGAAGCCGGTCTATGACGCCATTGATTTGATCAAGTCTGATGTTGATGACCTGTTTTACAAACGCCAGCAGGCGCGCCAGGCTTTGTCGGAAAATATTGAAAGGCAGACCGGTATTATCGAAAGCCTTAATGACGGCTATTATGAGTGCGATTTGCCCGGGAACGCCACTCTCGTCAACCAGGCCCTGTGTGAAATGTTCGGTTACACCCGGAATGAGATGCTGGGCATGAATTATCGTGATTATATGGACGAAGAAACCGCTGCCTATATCAAGAAAAAATTTAACGAGGTCTATCGGACTGGACAAGCCAACCGGAGCCTGGAATATAAGATTTTTCGCAAAAACGGTTCCAGCCTGTTTGTGGATGTATCGGTGACCCTGATCAGGGATAACCGAGGCAGGGCCACCGGGTTCCGGGGCATTATCCGCGATATCACCGAACGCCGGCAGAACGAAGAGCAACTGAAGATGTTTCGCCGTTTTATCGAAAGTTCCGGAGAAGGCGTGGGCTGGTCCGATCTGGAAGGACGCGTTGTTTATGCCAATTCCACCATGGCCCGGATTCTGGGCGAAGACAGCCAGGATCAGCTCCGGGGGAAATATGTGACCGATTATTATGATAAGGAGACCCGGGAGTGGATGGAACACAGTGTTTTGCCGGTTGTCCATCGCCAGGGCGAGTGGAAAGGAGAGATGACCGTTCAGAACAAAAAGGGGCTTCAGATTTCCACTTTGAACGATATTTTTTTCATCGAAGACGACAGCGGTCATGTCCGCTATCATGCCACCATTACCCGGGACATCTCCGATTTAAAGAAGGCCGAACAGGCTCTGCGGGAAAGCGAGGAAAAATATCGCCTGTTGGTCAATAATGCCAGCGACGCCATCTGTATCGCCCAGGACGAGGTTCTGAAATTCGTCAACCCCAGGCTGGTGGCCTTGCTGGAATATTCGCCGATGGAGTTGTCCAGCCGATCTTTTATTGATTTTATTCATCCGGAAGACTCTCCCCTGCTGCGGGATATCTATCTGCGGCGGATAAAGGGGGAGCAAGCCCCTGGAACCTACTCTTTCCGGGTGTTTACCAAATCCGGCCGGATGCTGTGGATGCAAAACAATGCCGTGCGCATTACCTGGGACGGTCGTCCGGCCATTCTCAATTTTATCCGTGATATCACTTTACAGAAAAACATGGAGGAACAGCTCCGCCACTCCGTGAAAATGGAGGCAATCGGCACGCTGGCCGGAGGCATAGCTCATGATTTCAACAATATTCTGGCCGCGATCATGGGTTATACAGAAGTCATTATGGGGGAAACTCTTGATGGTACCCGCTCCTACCGAAATCTGCGACAGATCCGTAAAGCGGTCATGAGGGCCCGGGAACTGGTGCGCCAGATTCTTACTTTCAGCCGGCCGGGAGAGGAAAGTTTAAAGTCGTTGCAGTTAGCTCCCATTGTTAAAGAGGTTCTGAAAATGATTCAGGCCACGGCTCCGGCCAACATCGAGATCGAGCGTGATATTGCCGCTTATCCGGTCAATGTCATGGCTGACCCGACCCAGATTCACGAGGTGGTCATGAATCTGTGCGCCAATGCCATTCAGGCCATGGGCGAAGGCGGCAGGCTTCTGGTCAGCCTGGCCGTGGTCGAGCTTGATAATGACAACCTGCCCGGACATAAAGATGTTTCCCCGGGGCAGTTTGCCAGGATGGTTATCAAAGACAGCGGGGCGGGTATGCCACCGGAAGTGGGCGAGCGTGTTTTTGAGCCCTATTTTACGACCCGCCCTCATGGAGAGGGAACCGGTCTTGGCTTGTCGGTGGTTCACGGTATAGTGGACAGCCTGGGGGGGGGTGTGGAAATGAGCAGCCAGGTGAATGCCGGCACCACTTTCAGGATTTATCTGCCGATAATTGACGCTGCTGAAAAAGAGTGGGAAGAAGTTTCGACGGACACCAGGCTGCCTGGTGGCGAGGGGCTGATACTGCTGGTGGATAATGATCCCCAACTGGTTGACAGCGGCCGGCAGTTGCTGGAGCAACTTGGCTATAGAGTAGAAACGGCCACGGATGCCCGGATAGCGCTGGATTTGCTTGGCCGGCGAGCGGCGGCTTTCAATCTGGTTATCTCGGATATGGTCATGCCGAAGATGTCCGGCGCTGAACTGGCCCTGGAAATTTATAAAATACGGTCGGATTTGCCGGTTATACTGTGTTCCGGCAATGATACGCGGATAAGCAATATTGAAGAGACCATGATTCAGAAGTGCCTGAATAAACCGTTTGTGGCCCGGGATCTGGCCTGGGCCGTGCGGGATGTATTGGATAAGGCTGCCGCTAACCCGAATATTTCATGAATTTTTTTGAAAAGAACTACTTTGTTGCATTATTCAAATTATTTATATTGCATTAAGCAGTCATTACAAAATTACAAATTGTCATTTTTGATTTGCGGAATAAGGGCATTTTTATATCAAAAAAATTCACCCTGCGGGCGAGTCGCCTTGGGCGCAACTGCTGTGTTGCAAGCCGCTCGCGGTAGACTTACTACAGCTTCGCGTCCTGCGCCTTGCATTTGCGCCCAGATCGACTCGTGAAATATCCGGGTTGATCCGGATAGTTCATGAGTCCGGGGCTGCCAGGTGGCAGATGACGGTCTGGTCGGCCAGGTCGGACTGGATAGTGAAACCGGTCCGGGAGGTATCCACCACGTTGACCACGTGGGCCAGGCGAAGGCTTTTCGGCACCAGGGAAGGCAGCAGGTTGGGTTGGGCGTAGATCCACTCCCGGTTGAAAATAACTTCCTTGTTTTCGGGATAAATGGCCAGGTAGAAGATGCCGGTTTCGACCAGGTCGTGGAAGAAGTGCGACCCGAACGACAGGTCCGGAATCAGGCTGCCGCTCTGGTAACTGATCTCGGCCATGGCGGTGACCTGGTTTATTTCCGAAAAACTGACCGGCACGCCCATGGAGGGCGACTGGGTACCCCACCGGCCCGGTCCCATCAGCAGGGTCGGCTGCCGGTCCGGGCCCTGGTTGAGCCGGTTGAGCTTGCCGATCAGCCGGGCCACGCCGTGTTTTTCAGACACGGACAGGGCGGCATAGGGCTCCGGGTCCACCAGGATAATCCGGGAAACGGGTCGGCGGATGGCGCCCCCCATGAAGTTGTCGGAAACCCGGATGATGATGTTCTTTTCGTCAATGTCCGCGGGCGGTACCTGGTCGGGATGATCGCTTATGGTTTGAAAGGGCCGGCATTGCAGCAGGTTGATCTGCATGGCCTGGTGCCGGTCAAAGTTGAGGGTGAATTCCACGTCCACCGGATTTTCATAAACCTGCTCCAGCCGGGCAAGAAGCCGTTTCATCAGGTCGACAAAGGCGGTCCGGGACAAAAAGGGATCAAAAGTCAGCACCCACAGTTTCTCGGCCGGTCGGCCCATATCCCGCAGCCGCTGCTCCGCTTCGCTGTCCCGGACGCCGATCAGGTCAAGCTGCCGCGGCACGTCTTTTTCCAGCAGATCATCCAGGGAGACCGTCTCAAGCCGGTTGTCTTCCAGGTTAAGTAAATCCACAAAGCGCTGCGAAAAGCGGCGCGTGTCGGTCATTCCGGTCAGCGGTTTGACCAGGGGATCATCCAGGGCCACGATGCGGGGATAATCTTTTTCCACCCGGTCCACGGCCCGGGTGCCCAGGCCGAAGACCAGGCGGGCCATGCCCGCCCGGGGGTTCATGCCCTTTTTCCAGACAAAGGGGTTGTGAGACAAGCCCACCCCGGCCAGTTCCGGAAAAAAAAGGGATTTATGGTAAGCCCCCGAAACCCGCTGCACCAGCAGGGCCATCTGTTCATCGGATTGATCCAGGCCGCGGTGCAGCCGGTAGGTCAGGGCGTCTTCGCTCATGGTGCTGGCGAAAACCCGCAGCACGGCGCTTTCAAATTCCTGGTAGCGTTTTTCCGGAGAACCCTGGTTGACGCAGAAAAAACTGTCATACTTGCCGGCAAAAGCGCTGCCAAAGGCGTCTTCCAGCAGGCTGCTGGAGCGCACGATAATGGGGGACTGGCCGAAATATTCCAGCATCAGGGTGAAGCGCTCCACGATCTCCTCGGGAAAGCGGCCCCCTGGTATTTTTTCGCGGAGTTCCGCGGCCCGGGGAAAGTAGCCGTCCCGGGTCTTGTGGGCCATGAAAGTTTGCCACCAGCCGTTTTGAACGATGAATGAGTAAAACACGTCCGAGCCGATGTAAAAAGAGTCGTGGGGCTCCAGCGCGTTTTCCCAGTCAAAGGAGTCGTCCCGGGTCAGGATTTTCCGGGCCAGCAGCATGCCCACTGATTTGCCGCCGATAAAACCGGTTCCGATCATGCGCTCCTTGATCCGGAGCAGGTCTTCCAGGGAGAGGTGGGCGCGAATCAGGTCCAGCAGGCGCTTGTTGCGGGTCAGCATCAAGCGGCTCAACTGCTGAACCATGTCCCGCCTTTCCGCGGGGCCGGCCTGGGATTCCATCAGGCCGCGGGCTTCCATGAAGAGCCGATCCCAGTAGTCCAGGTGACGCTGAGCCCCGGCAATGTTGTGCCGGGAAAGGTGGGAAAAGAGCTGGGTGGCCTCGACACTGTTAATGACCGGTTCCAGCGCCTCTTTGTTTTTGATATGAGGAAAAAACATGGTCGGTGAGTAGCGGTGCTGGACCTTGATGGGATGGACGCAGACGCGTCCCTGGTGGTTGTATATGTCAATGAGCACCTGGGTGGTCTCCCTGATGCGGGCGATGGCCTTGTAGGAATGGCTGTTTCGCAGCAGGGCGAAATAGGCGATGGTATTCAGTTCAAACAGGTAGGGGCAGGTAATAAAGAAAAAATCGCTGATCATCAGGTCGGTGGCCCACAGGTGGAGCAGGTCGGACAGGGAGTCGAACACGTAGCAGACGTTGCGCCCCTCCCGGGTGATGATGCTGTGCACCCGGGCGGAAAACGATTCAAAACTGTTTTCCGTTTTCAGATAATAAATGGTCAGGCCGGGCCGTTCTTCCAGCAGGGGGGTGTGGCGGCCGAAGCGCAGGTAGACCATCCGGTCGTTCCGGGCCAGGGCCGAGTTGACAAAGGGAAGCACCACCCGCTGGTAGTCGTCCATGCCGTCCACCTGCCAGACCACGTTGTCGCCGGCGCGCAGATGATCAATGATGGCATCAAGACTTTCCCAGCCGGTGCTTACATGGGAGTTGTGAACCATGGCCGTTACCATATAGTGGAACCGATTAAAAAAGGCCCGGCATGTCCTGCTTTTTATAGTTTGTGTCCATCCATTTCACATGGATGGACACTATATAACAGGCCGGCCGGCTTCTGTCAAACGTCGCACCGCTGCCGGCGGCATCGGATTCGTCGTTCGGGTAAGAGGCCCGGGCGCGAATTGACAGCCGCATGGGAATTTGTTACAGGTAACAGATTCTATTGAAGTATTTTATTAGGGCACGAGAGATTCTCCTCATGTCCAGGATTGTGATAATCCGGAAAAGGGGCCCGACCAGGAATGAAATTCAGAAAATCACTTAACCTGCGCACCAGGCTGCTGCTGATCTTCCTGGTTCTTTCGCTGGCTCCGCTGATGGCCGTGGGCTGGTTTTCCCTGAAAATATCCAAGGATACCATCGCCGACATGGTCCTGCAGCAACTCCGGAACGTGGCGGTGGACAAGATCGCCCTGATGGAGCGCTGGCTGGAAGAGCGCCAGGCCGATATGACGGTGATTGCCGAATCTTCGCTGCTGAAGTCCATGGACCCGGAGCTGATCAAGCCCTACCTGGATAACGTCCGCCACCAATACGGCATGTACCGCGATTTTACCGTTTTATCCCGGGACGGACGGGTGGTGGCCCGGAGCCGGGACGGGCGTATTGCTTCCGGGAAAAGGGATAATGATATATACCGGGTCAGGGAGTCTTTGCATATCTCCGAGATCAGCTATTCTCCCCGGGGTAAGGAGTCGGTTTTTTACATTGCCGCTCCGGTGTTTGCCGATGACGGCCACCTGGCCGGAACGGTCTACGCCCGGGTCGGCACCAGCAGCATAGTTTTTTCGATTCTTAACGTTTCTTTGGGTGAAACCGGGGAATGTTACCTGGTGGACCGGGACGGCCGCTTCCTGGCCCATAAGGATCCCTCCCGTATTTTAAGCGAAAATATAACCCGCACCGGCAGTTTTCAAAATATTTTCAAAAAGCGGGACAACAAAAAGGCCTACCTGGACTATCGCGGCATCGAGGTGCTGGGAACTTCCCTGAATGTCCAGGGAACCGACTGGTACGTGGTAGTGGAGCAGGACCGCGAAGAAGCTTTTGCCGGCGCCCGGAAACTGGAATACCTTATTTACCTGGTCGTATTTTTGAGCCTGGTCAGCGCTTTAATGCTGACCGGTATTGTTTCCCGTCAAATTATCCGGCCGATTCAGCGACTGAGTCGTTACGCCGGTTCGGTCAGTGAGGCCACTGCCCGGTTTTCGCCTGAAGCCCCGCCTGATGCCTCACCCGATTTATCACCTGACTCAACCCCTGATTCCTGGTCCGGCCCGTCACCCGGCCCATCCCCCGGTCCATCGCCCGGTCCATCCTCTGGTCCTTCCTTCGGCCGGGCCGCCCTCAGGGTGGATGGTAATGATGAAATCGGCCGGCTCTACCGCTCTTTTGAAGAGATGCTGACCAGGCTGAAGGAAAGGCAGAGCAATCTCGAA
>JAWOCW010000077.1:0-6365 GCA_046483615.1 Desulfosudaceae bacterium | reverse complement strand
GGCTCCGGCACTTCCGGAGGAGGTGTCTTTGTCGTTGGCGGCGCCGATCATTTCCAGCAGGTGTCGCGGCTGGAGCGCTGTGCCGTGACGGGCAATCGCCTTACCGCCAAGACCGCTTACGGGGCCGGGGTCTACTCCGACGGCGGCGGCATTGGTAAATCCAGTACCCTCAAACTGGTGAATTGCACGGTGGCCTGGAACGTGGTCGATGGTGAAGAATCACCTTTTGGATACTGGCGCGGCGGCGGCATATACATGTCTAACGGCTTAATGGAGATTCAGTCCTGCACCATCGTGGACAACCACGTATCCGGTTACTGGCGGGAGGATCTTTTGGGAAAATCCAGCCTGGCCGGCGGCGTGGCCGCGACCATCGGCCTGGCCCACGCCGTGGAGAGCATGACCATAGGCCACAGCATTATCGCCGGCAATACCGTCACGGATAAATCCTGCCATAAGACTTACGATCAGGATATTTTCACGGGATCATTATTGTACTTTCAGAGTCGCGGCTATAACCGCGTCGGAGTGATCGATTTTTCCCAGATGCTGGTTCCCGTTGGTGAAAAATACTGGCGCTCCCTGAGCCGCAAGCACTATCCCAAAGTGGGCGACAGCGGCGGAGTTGACCTGGCTGAGGTGGTCGATATGACCGCGGGCATGGTCTATTCCCAGTTCATCGAATCCATGGGCGTGGATCAGGGCGAGGCGGTCGTCCTTTCCTATCAGCCTGCCGGGAATGCCCTTGATCAAATCCCGACCACCGGATATATGGTCCCGGAAGTTTTTGCCGAATACGAAGTCCTGGTGGGGGGAGAAGACAATTTTCTGGAAATATTTCTCAGTCGGGTGGAAGAAAATATAGTCGACCCCGGAGGCTCCGGATCTGATTTCGCGGCCGGCTTTATCAGCGATTTCAATGATTATCTTGCCGGGGAGGATTATGTCGATCCCCAGGGCAATGCCATTGAAACCGTGGCTGACATTGCCTTTTTCGGACCCGCCGGAAGCTGGGTGAAAGAATCCGAAAACTTCCCTCTGATTCTTTTCTGGCACGCTTTTGAAGACGCCCTGCTGGCAGAGGCCGTTCCCTTCCTGGGTGACGAGATCATCGGCGACCAGCAGTGGCTGAGCCTGTTTCCCGCCTCAGGTCCCCTGGACGAGAATCCCGATTTATATTTTGATATTTTCGAGCTGAACAGCGCATATTACCGACCGGTCAGCGTTGATCAGAACGACTCGGCCCGGCCCGTCAACGGCTGGAACGACATCGGAGCCATCGAAAAAATCTGATAAACAGGGAAGCCATCTTCAAAACCCAAAAATAAATCTTAAAAATTTGGAAACTTCTCTTTCAGGTGATAAGATTTAATAAATGATGGTCTCGTAAAAAGTCTTGATCAGACCGCTTTGTAAAAAGTTTAAGATCAACTGACCAGCGGGGCGCGCGACTGCTTCGCGACCCTGAGCGATTATCCCGGGACACTTTGCATGGAAACGGTTTAACAGGAACCAGACAACATGATCCGGAAAATACTCATTGCCAACCGGGCCGAAATCGCGGTCCGGATCATCACCACCTGCCGGGAAATGGGAATCGACAGCGTGACCGTGCACACCGAAGACGACGCCGGTCTGCCCCATGCCCTGCTGGCCGACGAATCATATTGCCTGGGCAGCGGTCCCTTGAGCGAAACTTACCTGGACCAGGATAAGATCCTGGCCGCGGCCGCCGAACACGGGGTCGAGGCCATCCATCCCGGGTACGGTTTTCTGTCGGAAAATCCCGTTTTCCGTGAAAAAGTCGCCTCGGCCGGCCTGGTCTTCATCGGGCCATCCCCGGAGACCATGCGTTTGATGGGAGACAAGATCGCCTCCAAAACCAGAATGGCCGAGGCGGGCATCCCGGTTATCCCCGGTTATAACGGCGACAACCAGGAGGAAGATTTCCTGTTTGAACAGGCCCGGGCCGTGGGCTTTCCGGTTCTCATCAAGGCCACGGCCGGCGGCGGCGGCAAGGGCATGCGGGTGGTAAACGAGGCGGCCGAATTTCCGGAGGCCCTGGCCGGAGCCCGGCGAGAGGCCCGAAACGCCTTCGGCAACGACCGGGTGCTGATCGAAAAGTTTCTTCCCCGCTCCCGGCACATTGAGGTACAGGTCTTCGGCGACACCCACGGCAATTTTCGCCACTTCTTTGAACGAGAGTGTTCCATCCAGCGGCGTCACCAGAAAATCATCGAGGAAACCCCGTCACCGGCGCTGACCCCTGAAAAACGGGCGGCCGTCACCGCCAGCGCGGTGGAAGTGGCCCGGACCATCAACTATCACGGTGCCGGCACGGTGGAATTCGTCTATGAAGAATCAGACGACGACGGCCGCCACTACTTTCTGGAAATGAACACCCGGCTCCAGGTGGAGCATCCCGTCACCGAAATGGTGACCGGATTCGACCTGGTCCGCCTGCAGATTGAAACGGCCGCCGGTCTGCCCCTGACCGTTTCCCAGGAAGAGATCCCCCGGAAGGGGCACGCCATCGAGGCCCGGATTTACGCCGAGGACGCGGACAACGAGTTTCTGCCCACCACCGGGGTCATCCAGAAAGTGGGCCGCTCCCTGGTTAACGGCATCCGCCTGGACTCCGGCTACGACCGCGGCAACCGGGTGACCATCAATTACGATCCCATGCTGGCCAAGCTCATCGCCCACGGCAGCTCCCGGGACGAAGCCGTCAACCGACTGGTCCTGGCCCTGGATGACATCCTTTTCCAAGGAGTCAAGACCAACCGGGCCTTTTTAAAGAGGGTGCTGCGGTCAAAGCCTTTTGCCGAAGGCGTCACCTTTACCGATTTTATCGCCGAACACGCGGACGAACTCCGGCCGCGACCGTTTACCGACCAGGAACTGGCCCGGATCGTCGGGGGCTTTCTGTTTTATGAAAAAGAAACGCCCGCCGGAGGACAGGAGAATACCGCGTCAATCACGCCGACGGCCTGGGACAAAATCGCGGGCTTCAGGAATGTATGAATATGGAACGGGAACTGATCATCAACGGAGATCCCTGCCGGGTGGATGTCCTGGAAAACGAGAAGGACCGGCTGGTCTTCCGCCTGGACGGGGTTGAGTACGTCTTTGCCCGACGCCACGGCGGCCGTCACCTGGTAATGACCGGCAACGGCCGGAATCACAGGGTCCGGTGCTGCCGCGCCGACAAAAAGGTCCAGGTCAATATCGGACCGTTGGAAGCGTTTGTGGAGATTCCCGGGGCCCGGCGGCGTGAACGGGCTGGTTCGGCCGACCAGGTGGCCCTGCGCTCGCCCATGCCCGGCCGGATTTACAAAATTCTGGCCGAGGAGGGCAGCCGGGTCAAAAAGGGCGATAAAATTCTGATTTTAGAAGCCATGAAGATGGAGCAAACCCTGCTGGCTCACCGGGACGGAATCCTGACCCGGATCTGTTTCGCCGAGGGCGAACAGGTGGAAGGAGACGTCGAGCTGGCGGTGATCAAGCCCGAGGAGCCGGAATAAATGTTTTCTGCCGCGCCCCGCCGGGTGAAAATCGTGGAAGTGTCGTTGCGGGACGGGCTGCAGAACCTGACCGGTCCGGTGGTGGCCACCGCAGACAAGAAACGATACTTTGATCTGCTGACGGCGGCCGGCCTGGTTGATTTTGAAGTGACCAGCTTTGTTCATCCCGGACGGGTTCCGCAGCTGGCTGACGCCGAACAATTTTACCCGCTCATCGCCGGGCAGGAGGACCACGGCCTCCGGCTGACCGCCCTGGTTCCCAATGAAAAGCAGTTGCAGCGGGCCGTCAAATGCGGGGTAAGAACCATAGGCCTGTTTACTTCGCCTTCCGATACCTTCAACCGAAAGAATATCAACCGTGACGTGGCCGAGTCGCTGCAGGATATCAGGAAGGTGGCCGCGGAAGCGGCCGCCCATGGCATGAATATCCGGGGCCTGGTCTCCATGGCCTT
This sequence comes from Desulfosudaceae bacterium, assembly GCA_046483615.1. Taxonomy (GTDB): domain Bacteria; phylum Desulfobacterota; class Desulfobacteria; order Desulfobacterales; family Desulfosudaceae; genus CAYTQK01. The sequence continues at coordinate 2,389 of JAWOCW010000077.1, read as the reverse complement.
CGGCTGCCCGGACGAAGGCGCGATTGACGAAGCGGTTCTGCTGACCATTATCGACACCTTTTTCGCGGCCGGGGCCTATGAAGTTTCTTTGTGCGATACCGTCGGTTTGGCCGGCCCCGGGCAGGTCCAGGAAGGGATAATCCGTCTCAAGGAACGTTTCGGCCTGGAAAAAATGGCCTTTCATTTTCACGATACCCGCGGCCTGGCGGCGGCCAACGTACTGGCGGCGCTGGAGGTCGGAGCCACCATTTTCGACGGCTCGGCCGGCGGCCTGGGCGGCTGTCCCTTTGCCCGCGGGAGCAAAGGCAACCTGGCCACGGAAACCCTGGTCCACCTGTTGGAATCACTCAAAATCGACTGCGGGGTTGACCCCGGAAAACTGGCCGCGGCCGCGGATTTTCTTCAAAAAACTCTCGGGACAGCCGATCCGGGCTGCTGACGGCGGAAATCAAAAACTTCCAATTAGCAGGAGAGGCGTTTATGTCTGAACATGATTTGTGGAAAATTTTTCCGCGTATGCCGAAAAAGGTGACCGTGGGCGACATCACCATCCGGGACGGGTTTCAGCATGAAGAAAAGTTCATTTCCACCCCGGCCAAAATTCATTACGCCGAAGAATTGATTTTTGCCGGCTGCCGGAATATTGAACTGACCAACCTGGGCAACCCTTATATCCTGCCCCAGTTCCGGGACGCCGAAGAGGTCCTGGCCTATTTCCGGGGAGACCGGTTTATCAAAAAATGCCGCCAGCGGGGCATTAATCCGGATGATATCTGCTTTACCGCGGTAACTATCCGGGAACCGGCCGTGGATCGGGCCATCCGGCTGAAAAACGAGGGCCTCGGCCCGGACCGCTGCCTGATGATGGTTTCCACCGAAGAAGAGCACCATTTTGCCAATTCCGGCATCACCCTGCCCATGTACTGGGCCGAAGCCGAACGGGCCATTAAAAAATGCCGGAAGGCGGGCCTCCAAATGTGCGGCACGGTCAGCACCATCTGGGGCAGCCCTATCGGCGGGGCTACCGATCTGAAGGACGCGGTCACCTTTACCCGGCGATGGCTCGAAATCGGGGCCAGTGACGTGGAGCACGCCGACCATGACGGCAGCGCCTCGGCGGCCGAAGTCTACCGCTATTTTTCCATGATCCTGGATGAAATACCCGATGTTTCCAAACATATCGCCCATTTTCACGAAACCAAGCGGGTGGCTTCGGCCTCCGTCCTGGCCGCCTTGCAGGCGGGCGTGGCCCATTTTGAAGCCACCCTGGGCGGACTGGGCGGCCAGCCGGCCAATTTTATGGACGACTGCCCGATCAAAGGCACCGGTGAATATTATTATGATGATCCCCGTTACGTGGGCCTGACCTGCCTGGAAGACCTGCTCGTCCAGCTGGATGAGATGGGCATTGAACACGACTATGATATCAAGGCTGTTTTGAATCTGGGTAAAAATCTGGAAAAGACCGTCGGCCGTCGCCTGAGGTCCGAGGCCATCATTAACGGTCCCACCGTCAAAGAAGGGCACCCGGAGTACGCCCGGCCCGGCCTGCGGGAGCTCAAGGCCAAATCGGGCGAAAAGCCGGGCCAGCGCTTTCCGGCCTGATCGTCTCTTAACCCGGATATTTCATGAAATTGCAATAAAAATTTGATATCTATATTAAAATATTGTTTTATGCTGAAACAATTCACCTTACGAGGGAGCAAAACATGGATCCCGTGAAAAACCAAACCGGTCAGGGCGATGATCGTAATTTGAAGAATGCTTTGATCAGCATGTTTCCCTCGAATAAGTCTTATCTGGAATTTAAAAACGACGCTGGCAAACATTTCCCTGCTTCACTGGAATCGTTTCTTGAATTAGCCCAATCAAAAGATTTAATTAAGGAAGCAACTGAAGAGGCTTTCTTGAATTTCATTGAAAATAACCAGTTTCTGTTTGAAAGCCATGAACCACCGGAAGGATATAATTTTTCCAGACTGCTGGATCAGGTTTTGAATAAATGGTCCGTGAACAGTCTGATTGTCAAGCTGAATTCGTTTGCGGAACAATTTAAAATGATACCGGTACAAGCCTCGATGTTCAGCCGGTTAAAAAAAGACTTTCTTCCTAATACTCCCAAAAAAAGAAATCTGCTGAGGCTTTTCGCGTTCTGGATGGGACTGTGTAGACCCCAATCCGGGTGGCACTATGAAATGCTTCTGCAACTTCCCAGAAAAGAACCTTTCAAGCCTGAATTCAAGGAGAATGAAGGTGTCCGGATGGCCTTTTCTCTTCAGTCGGCTGGCGATATTCTTAATTTAAAAACTGTGGAGTGGCTTAAAAAAGAGCTTCGTCAATGTATTCAGGATATCAATCTGAACCAGGTCAATCTTAACCGGATATCGTT
>JAWOCW010000016.1:0-4113 GCA_046483615.1 Desulfosudaceae bacterium | reverse complement strand
CGAGTGGTTTGCCGCCGGCATTGCCGCCCAGGGGGATGATACCGTTTTCCTCCACGTAGATGATATATTTGTCGTCCGAGGTGGCCGTAATGGCGTAAAGCGGTAACACCAGGGCCTCGGGCACGGTCTGCTTGATAATATCCACGCGGGCGAACATATCCGGCAGAATTTCTCCGTCCGGGTTGTCGACCCGGATTTCCAGGTCATACAGGCGGGCCGTTTCCGCGGCGGTCCTGGACAGAAAGTGCCTGGTGCCGGTAAAGGTCCGTCCGTCCAGGGCGTCGACAATAACGGTAAAAGTGTCCAGGCGACGGATAGCGCTGACATCTGATTCGGGGATGCCCGCCGTCACCTTGACGGGGTCCAGCCGCAGTATCTGGGCCACCCGCTGACCAACCGCCACCACCTGGCCGGGGTCGATATAAATCCGGTTGACGGTGCCGTCAACCGGGGCCTTGATTTGACAACGCTCCAGGTCCAGGGCGGCCGTTTGCAGGGCGGCCCGTTCCCTCTCAACAGTGGCCGTGATGGCGTCCAGGTCGGATTGGCTGGCCAGGTTCTGTTGACGCAGCCGGCTGATCCGGGAAAGGGTGGCTTCCGAGGAACGCAGGGAGGCCCGGGCGGATTCAAAGGCGTTTTCATATTTACTCGAATCAACAACCGCCAGGGTCTGCCCCTTTTTGACGGTTTCCCCCTCGCTGACCTTCTGTTCCAGGATAATATCCGACACCTGGGCCAGGACATCCAGGTCCGACCAGGGCGCTACCATGGCGGGCAGGTTGATCCGGTCGCGGATAGTGGTGGGCTGGATCCGGCAGGTGACAACGTTGACCAGATCCTCCCGCTCAACCATTGCCCGGGAACGGGTCGAGGTCAGGCTGTCTTTTCTGGCGCTGATACCGAGTACCAGAAACAGAATAATCACCAGCGGCACGGCCGCCACCAGGGGCCAGCTGACAAGCAGCTTCCGGCGGCTGTCGCTGGTGTTGATCTTGAAAAAAGGGCGCATGGTTATCAAATCTTCAGTTAAAATTTATTTAATAAAGAAGGCCGACGATGGTGCCGGTCATACAGGTGGCCAGGGTGCCGGCCACGATGGAGCGGAGCCCCAGGGCGACGATTTCATCGCGCCGGTCCGGGGCCATGGTGCCCAGGCCGCCGATCATGATGCCCAGGCTGCCCGGATTGGCGAAACCGCACATGGCATAGGTCATGATCAGCCGGCTTTTCTCGCTTAAAGCGCCCTCGGGCAGTTTTGCTAAATGCAGGTAGGCCAGCAGTTCGTTGAGAATGGTTTTGGTGCCCATCAGGGTCCCGGCGGTGGTGGCCTCGGCCCAGGGAATGCCCATCAGCCAGACCACCGGGGACATGACATAGCCCAGCAGCCGCTCCAGGGTAATGGCCCGGCCGGCCAGGTCCGGCAGGAAGCCCAGCCCGGCGTTGACCAGGTGGACCAGGGCCACCAGCACCACCAGCATGGCGATGATGTTGATGAGCAGCTCCACGCCCTGGAAGGTACCCCGGGTGACGGCGTCCATGGCGCTTTTGGCCGTTTCCGGAGGCTGATATTCTCCGGCCGTGGGTGGTTCGCTTTCCGGCACCATCACCTTGGCGATGGCGATGGAGGCCGGCACGCTGATGACCGAAGCGGTCAGGATGTGGCCCATGATGTTGTCGATGACACTGCTGAGAATGCTGGCGTAGAGCACCATGACCGTGCCGGCGATGGTGGCCATGCCGCAGGTCATGACGCAGAAGATTTCACTTCTGGTCATGCGGGACAGGTAGGGCCGGATCAGCAGCGGCGCCTCCACCATGCCCACGAAGATGTTGGCCGAGACGCCCACCCCCTCGGCTCCGCCCAGACCGACGGTCTTCTGCAGCAGTCGCGAGAAGCCCTTGACGATCAGGGGCAGTACTTTCCAGTAAAAGAACAGGGCGGACAGGGCGCTCATGATCAGCACCAGCGGCAGGGATTGAAAGGCCAGGATAAAGGTCGCCCCGGGATTGGTCACTTCAAAGGGAAATTCGGCCTGGCCGCCGCCGAGGTAGCCGAACACGAACGAGGTGCCGGCCTGGGTGGATTCCTCCAGCGCCAGGACGACCCGGTTGAGAAATCGGAAGAATTGTATGGAGCCCGGTGTTTTCAACAGCACCAGGGCCAGCACAAATTGAAGGATCAAGCTGACCGCGAAGTTTTTTCCTCTGACCAGCCGCCGGTTTTCACTGAGCAGCCAGGCCAGCGCCGCGAAAGCGGCCAGGCCAGAGATACCATGCCACCACATCTGATAAAGGTCCTGTTTTACTGAATCATCATAACTTAATCCGAACCGGATATTTCAGGAAATATTCGGGCTGACGTCATTTCTGCTTTATCTGATACTTTGCGTTTTGTCCATCAATAAATCATGTTAGAGCTGACCCGGTCGTCGACGCTGCCATTGGCCTGATCCGGGTATTTCATGAAATTCTTTGTTTTCCTGGAGGCTGTCCCGGCTTTTATCCCTCCGGCCTGGGCAGAAAACACTTTTTTTTCATCTCTCCGGCCACGGCAATTTCGATATAGGAGGCGCCCAGGCCGGCGCCGAAGCTGCCGGCCAGAACGATGATGAGGTCATCATCGGCGAACTGGCGTTCGTCAACCATCCGGCAGATCGCCTGTTTCAAGGTTTCGGTCGAGTTGCCATCCATGGGCAGGTAATTGGCGTAAACTCCGTGAGAGAGGGACAGGTGTCGCATGACCCGCTTGTCATAAACCTGGGCATAGATGATGTTGCCGCCGCGATAAGCCGAAAGCGCCAGTATCGATTTGCCGGTCAGCGAATCGGCTACTATGGCCCTGGTATTAAGGCGCAGGGCCGCCTTGACCGCCGCCTTGGCCAGGTAGGCCGTGATTCTGTTCTCATGGTGGTAAGGGATGTTGAGATAGCCTTCATTGGTGTCTTCCACTTCTGAGATGATTTTTGCCATGGTCCGGACCGCTATTTCGGGAAACCGTCCGCTGGCAGTTTCGCCGGAAAGCATCAGGGCGTCGGCATGATCAAGGCAGGCGTTGGCCACGTCAGATACTTCCGCCCTGGTCGGACGCGGCGAATCGATCATGGAGTGGAGCATCTGGGTGGCGACGATAACCGGGCGTCTTCGCTCGATACAGGTTCTGATAATATTCTTCTGGATCATCGGAATTCGTTCGGTGGGGATTTCGACTGCCAGGTCGCCCCGGGCGATCATCACGCCGTAGACAGAGTCCAGGATTTCATCGAGGTTGGAGACACCTTGGGAATTTTCAATCTTGGCGATGATTTTTATGGGAGAGTTTTTTTCATCCAGTATCTGCTGAACCGCCTGCACGTCTTCCTTGTTGCGGACAAAAGAGTGGGCGATAAAATCAAGGTCCTGGTCGGCGGCAAAGCGGATAAAGTCTTTGTCCTTTTCACTCAGGGCGGGAAGTTTGACGTGAACGGACGGTATGTTGACGCTTTTTTTTTCCTTTATTTCCCCGTCGTTTTCCACCAGGCAGATAAGGAAATCACCGCTTTTTTCGATAACCTTCAGTCCGATATGGCCATCATCAATCAGAATCGAGCTGCCCGCCGGGATATCCTGGACAAAATCGCGGTGAGAAACAAAGACCTGGTCCCCCCGAGATACCTGGCCGGGCGCGCCTTTCATCTTGATGGTATCACCGCTTTTGACCGTCAGGGTTGCCTCCATTTCACAGGTCCTGATTTCCGGTCCCTTGGTGTCCAGCAGGAGGCCGATTCTGTCCGAGACCGAACGGGTAGCCGTGATAATTTCCAGGGCGCCCTCATGGGTCATGTGGGCGGTATTCAGCCGGACGACATTCATGCCGGCCTGATAGAGCCGCTCTATAAATGGCGGGGAGCAGTTTAAACTGGAAACAGTGGCCACGATTTTTGTTTTTTTAAGCATCTCTGGATTTTCTCAGGCAACCGTAAGAGTCCTTGTTTACCGTGGGCTGGCGTTTAACAAGGTCTTAACTAAGTCATTTTAAGGAATAAAAATCTGCCCCTTCAAGGGCCTGTTTTAACCCGGATACAGCTTCTAGCCCGGATATTTCACGAGTTGATTTGAGCGCAGCTGCAAGGCGCA
>JAWOCW010000301.1:0-6978 GCA_046483615.1 Desulfosudaceae bacterium | reverse complement strand
GCCGGCCGGCCGGGCAGGCGGATAAGGACATCGCCGAAATCATCGACATCCTGGTGGCGAACCAAGCCGACAGCGCCCCTTAACCCGGATATTTCATGAATTTTTTTGAAAAGAATTACTTTATTGTATTATTACAATTATCTATATTGCATTAAGCAGTCATTGCAACATTACAAATTGTCATTTTTGATTTGCGGAATAAAGGCAATTTTATATCAAAAAAATTCACCCTGCGGGCGAGTCGCCTTGGGCGCAACTGCTGTGTTGCAGGCCGCTCGCGGTAGATTTACTACAGCTTCGCGCCCTGCGCCTTGCATTTGCGCCCAAATCGACTCGTGAAATATCCGGGCTAACCCTGATATTTCATGAAATCAATCGGCGACCGGTTCTATCCAGCCGGCCGGAGCTTCCGCCCGGCCGTATTGAATATCGGTCAGGGCCTCGAACATTTGCCGGGAGAACTCTCCGGCCTGGCCATCTCCAATGGTCATGACCTGGTCACCATGTTTGATAACCCCCACCGGTGAAATCACCGCCGCCGTTCCGGAACCGAAAACTTCCTGAAGCGTTCCTTGTTCATGCGCCGCCACGATTTCATCAATACTGATCTGGCGTTCCGTCACCTGCCGACCCCAGGAACGGGCCAGCTCAATCACGGAATCCCTGGTCACGCCCGGCAGAATGCTGCCGTTCAGGGCCGGCGTCACGAGTTCATCGCCGATGAGGAAGAATATATTCATGGAGCCCACTTCTTCCAGGTAACGCTTCTCCACCCCATCCAGCCAGAGCACCTGGGTGTAGCCTTCCTGGTGGGCTTTTTCGGTAGCATAAAGGCTGGCCGCGTAATTACCGGCGGTCTTGACATCGCCCACGCCCCCGCGCACGGCCCGGACATATTGGCGGGAAATCCAGATTTTGACCGGATCAAAACCTTCCGGATAATAAGCGCCCACCGGGGACAGAATGATGGCAAAGCGGTAGGTCTGTGATGAACGCAGGCCGATGTAAGGATCGGTCGCGATTATAAAAGGCCGGATGTAAAGAGAAGTTCCGTTGGATGACGGCACCCAGTCTTTTTCCAGGCGTATCAATTGACGCAGATATTCAAACACTTCCTCTTCGTCAAATTCGGGTATGCACAGACGATGACAGGAATTATTCAAACGGTGCAGATTCTGCCTGGGGCGAAACAGCCTGACGCCGCCTTCCCCGGTCCGGAAGGCTTTCAAGCCTTCAAAGACCGCCTGGCCATAATGGAGCACCATGGCCGACGGTTGCAGCACAAAGGGACCGTAAGGCTCTATGCGGGGATTATGCCAGCCACGGCCGGGCTCATAATCCATGTTGAACATGTGATCGGTAAACACGGTCCCGAAAGCGAGATCGGCATCCAAGGGATGTTGCTGCAATTTTTCCGCTCTGGTTATGGATAAAGTCATTAAAACCTCCCTGAATATAAAATAAATAATATAAAATAAATAAGAAAAACATAAACCCCGGTTTAAAAACTGTCTTTATAAAGCTTCAGGTCCGGACATGTCCCACAACATCAATCCGGTAACCGGGTCGTATTCCCGGACCAGGTCAGGGCCGGCCAGCTCCTCCAGCTCAATCTCACCGGCAAAAACAATGGTTTCCGAAAACAGGTGGCCGCCGAGAGTAGTGCCGTCTTCGGTGGCCAGGGTGATATGGGCGTGGGCCATGGGCTGACCGTCTTTCAATGAAACATTTCCCAGGCAGGTCAGAATTTCCAGGTTGCCGCTTTTTTGAAAAGTAACGTAAACCTGCTGCTGTTGATCATAGGCGCCCAGGGTAGCTGACGAGACCGCTCCGATGGCGGAAAAAACAGCGGAGCTGATACCATGACGGACGCAGAATTCTTCAATCGCGGCGACCATATCCCGACCATGGGGCAGGCGCCCCATAAACCGCCGCCGCGGCTGACGTTCATGACAGGTCATCAACTCCATGACAAAATCCTTTTTCCTTAAAGTTACTAATGATTATTATATTAAATCAAACACTCTACTTCGGATAACAATGAAAATCAAGCCGCAGAATTTTTTTTATTTACCTGACTGATATTGACCTGCCTCTCAGGATAAGTTATTGAGATAGACTGAAATTAATTTGACCCGAAGAATTCGAGCGGTTCGGGCGGAACAAATCATTAACATTTAGGAACGTCTGCGAAAAAGGATTAACTATGACCGACACGACTGACTCCAACCAGAACATGGCCAATATTACTCCCATCAAGTACGGGCTTGATGACACCTTCCAGTTCCGGTGCCACCATGGTGTTTCCTGTTTTACCAGGTGCTGCCGGGGAATCAACATCATGCTGACACCATATGATATAGTCCGGCTTAAAAACCGGCTGGGATTGTCTTCCGAAGAATTTCTGGCCATCTACACCCAACCGCAGCTGCTGGCCAAAACCGACCTGCCGGTGGTTACCATGAAGCTGCTGGATGATGAACGGCAATCATGTCCCTTTGTCCGGGATGACGGCTGCCTGGTCTACACCGACCGCCCGACCACTTGCCGCTATTACCCGCTGGGCGTGGCCTCGCTGAGTCACAAGGAGGAAATGACGGAGGACGACATGAACGGCTTTTTCTTTTTTATCAACGAGCCCCACTGCCGTGGATTTGAAGAGGAAAAACAATGGACAGTGGAAGAGTGGCGACGTGACCAGGGGGTTGACATTCACGATTCCATCAACGCCGAATGGACGGACCTGGTAGTAAGAAAAAGAACCTTCCCCAGCAACATCATGCTGACCGAAGAAGCCAAAAAGATGTTTTTCACGGCCTCCTATGATATTGACCGATTCCGGAGATTTGTCTTTGAAAGCTCTTTTCTGGAGCGCTATTCCGTTGATGAAAACATCGCCGCCAAAATCAAAGATGATGAGGTGGCCCTGCTGCAGTTCGCCTTTCAGTGGCTCAAGGCGATCCTGTTTGAAAAAGGGGAATTCCACCCCCGGGAATAATTCCGGGTTGACCGCAAGCTGGCCCGAGGCGGAATCCGACGCTGACGCTCCCGGCCCCGAAGTAAGCGGCCCCAAGTAATCGGACCGGGGTAATCGGAACGAAGAATCAAGCCGACCCCGGTCGTCGCCGGTTGTCACAACCGGACAGACAGATCAGTAACTCTGGTAGGCCAGCTGTTTTCTGATATCCGGATCATTCAAGCGGTCCGCCACGTCAATACCAAAACAAGAAGCAGCCGGTTGGAACAATTCCGGCGCCGCCTCAAACACTTTCCCTGCCGCGGACAGAAGTTTGTCCAGTCCCTTGGCCGTCATCCGGCCAAGCGGTTGCCGGCAATCACCGGCGGGCATCCCCAGCACCGCCATCAGCGTTTTTACCGGCAGGGGGTTTCTGGCCCGGCAGACCACCTCGCCATAAGGTGTGGTTTCGGTAGTGCTCACCGTCACCAGCTCCAGGAGAGGCGCCAGCTGGTCCGCCAGACGTCGGGCCTGGTCCAGCTCGCCCTGCCGGGCGGCCATGGTCATCTCTGATATCGCCTTGGGAAAGATATTGGCGTAAACTGAAATAACCCCGCCGGCCCTGATGTCAGGATCAGCCATCAACTGAAAGGTCAGATTATCGTCCCCGGAAAGAATGGTGAAATCCGGACCGCAGCATTGCCGCACCCGCCGCATGTTATCCGGATCGGCGGTAGCCTCTTTGACCGTGTTCACATTCTTGAACCGGCCGTATGCCAGGGCCAGATCCTCCGGCAATAATTGCGCGCCGGTACGGCCCGGCACAACGTACGGAATAACGCCGGTATCCGGAAACCGGGCGGCCACCGGTTCAATATATTCCCGGCGTATTTCCAGGGAACTGGGACCATTATAATAGGGGTCAACCAGCAGTACAGCTTCCGCCCCGGCCCGCACCGCCTGTTCCGTGGCCGCCAGAGTTTCCGCGGTGTTGTTACTGCCGGTACCGGCAATGCATTGCAGGTTGCCCCGGGTTTTGGCGGCAATCATCTCAATAACCCGGTTGTGATCATTCCAGTCCAGGGTCGGACTTTCGCCGGTGGTTCCCACCGCCACAATTCCGGATACCCCGTTGGCGATCTGAAAATCAACCAGCCGCGACAGGCCCTCATAATCAACCGCGCCATCCTGGAAAGGCGTGATTAAAGCCGGATAACATCCTGATATCATGACAGTTCCCTCCTGAATATCAACTGACCTGAATATTAACTGATTTGAACCTTTCAAACTTCTGTTTCTCAGATTATTACCTGCGAAAAATTATTACCACAAATACCGGTCCATGACAACCGTCAATAAGACGCCTTTAATATTACGGCGGTGATCATGATTGCGAAGGAAGGCGTTAAATTTTTCTTGACACTACCCCCGTTGTTAAGTCTATAATAAAAATTTTATTAGCTGACAGACTTAAAATGCATCACCACTAAATTCCGGACAGACGATATGACCGAACAACTTACCGCGGAACAGTACCTGGCTCAACACGCGCAAGCGGCCAAATCCAGCCCTACCTGCGGTATTACCCGCTATAATTACGCCGTGGCCCTGCTGGCCCAGAACTATTTTGACGAAGCCGAAAAAGAACTTAAGTCGGCCGTTACCTGCAGCCCTACCCTGGCCGAAGGTTATGTCCTGCTGGGCGGAATCTGCCTTAACCGGGATGACCTGGAAGGATGCCTGCGGTACAATGAACAGGCCATCCAGGCCCGAGAAAATTTTGCCGAAGGATATGGCAACATCGGTTTTGTGCATCTTCAGCAAGGCAACCTGGACGAGGCCGTAGCCGCCCTGGAAAAGGCCGTGGCCTGCAATCCGAGTTTCCTTCAGGCTTACACCAACCTGGGCAATGCCTACCTCATGAAAGGGCTGATTGACAAAAGCATCGCCACCAATCAAAAAGCCCTTGAAATAGAGCCGGCTTTTGCCGTGGCCCATTACAACCTGGCCCTGGCCGGGCTGGAAAAAGGTGATACTGAACTGGCCATCAACCATTGCGATAAGGCCGCCGAATTAGGTTACGACATCCCGCCGGAAATCAAAAAGGAAATTGACGGCCTGAGATAAGTTTGTTGTATTCCGTAAAAAACAATAACGTAGTCAAGGCTTGAGTTTTGTGAGTGCCGCAAGCGGCAAATAATTTATTAACGGATGGAGGTAAACAATGTCGAAAAAAGAGACTCCTTTGCTGGACCAGCTTGAATCCGGTCCCTGGCCTAGCTTTGTGGCCGACCTCAAGCAGGAGGCAGAGGCCAGAGCGAAGAACGAAAAGAATGTCGAGTATCAGATCCCCGAAAACTGCGTCGAGGACCTGCTGGGCGTAATGGAATTGTCTTTCAAGGACAAGGAAACGCACTGGAAACACGGCGGCATCGTCGGCGTCTTCGGTTACGGCGGCGGCGTTATCGGACGCTACTGCGACCAGCCGGAACAGTTTCCGGGCGTGGCCCACTTTCACACCATGCGCGTCAACCAGCCCTCCGGCCATTTCTACACCACCAAGTATCTCAAAGATCTTTGTGACCTGTGGGAATTCCGGGGCAGCGGCGTCACCAACATGCACGGTTCCACCGGCGACATTATCTTCCTGGGAACCACTACCCCCCAGCTGGAAGAAGTTTTCTACGAATTGACCCATAACCTTAACCAGGACCTGGGCGGTTCCGGTTCCAACCTGAGAACTCCCTCGGACTGCATCGGCGAAGCCCGCTGTGAATATGCCTGTTACGACACTCAGGCCCTGTGTACTCATCTGACCCAGGAATACCAGGACGAACTTCATCGTCCGGCCTTCCCCTACAAGTTCAAATTCAAATTCGACGGCTGCCCCAACGGCTGCGTGGCCTCCATCGCCCGGTCCGATCTCTCTTTCGTGGGTACCTGGCGCGATGAGATCCAGATCGACCAGGCCGCGGTAAAAGGCTATGTCGACGGTGAATTCCCGCCCAACGGCGGCGCCCATTCCGGTCGCGACTGGGGTTCCTTTGACATCATGGAAGAAGTGATCAACCGCTGCCCGACCGAATGCATGAAGTATGAAGGCGGCAAGCTGGAAATCGACGACCGGGAATGCACCCGCTGCATGCACTGCATCAATGTCATGCCCCGGGCCCTGAAACCGGGTAAAGAAAAAGGCTGCTCCATCCTGGCCGGCGCCAAGGCGCCGATCCTGGACGGCGCCCAGATGAGCTCCCTGCTGGTTCCCTTTGTCAAGGTGGAAGAGCCTTATGACGAGATCAAGGAAGTTATTGAAAGTGTCTGGGACTGGTGGATGGAAGAAGGCAAGAACCGCGAACGCCTGGGCGAATTGATGAAACGTCAGGGTTTCCAGAAGCTGCTGGAAGTCACCAACATCAAACCGGTTGCCCAGCATGTTCAGGAGCCTCGGACCAATCCGTACATCTTCTGGAAAGAAGAAGAAGTTCCCGGCGGATTCAGCAAGGACATCAAAGAATACAGAAAAAATCATAAGAGATAAGGGGGAAACACCAATGGCTTTCATATCCTCTGGTTATAATCCGGAAGAACCGATGAAGGATCGCATTACCGACATCGGTCCCAGAAATTTTGAAGAATTTTACCCGCCTATAATTGCCAAAAACAAAGGCAAATGGGCTTACCACGAAATCCTTAAACCGGGCGTGCTGGTTCATGTCGCGGAAAGCGGTGACGAGTGCTACACCGTTCGCGCCGGTGGCTGCCGCCTGATGAGCGTTACTCATATCCGTGAAATCTGTGAGATCGCGGACAAGCACTGCGATGGCTATCTGCGTTTTACCACCAGAAACAACATCGAATTCATGGTGGACAGCAAAGACAAGGCCGAGGCGCTGGTCAAAGACCTGGAAGGTCGTCAGTTTGCCGGCGGCAGCAACAAGTTCCCGGTCGGCGGCACCGGCGCCGGTATTACCAATATTATTCATACCCAGGGCTGGATCCACTGCCATACCCCGGCCACCGAC
>JAWOCW010000274.1:0-11258 GCA_046483615.1 Desulfosudaceae bacterium | reverse complement strand
TAACGATCAAAGACTTGTCCCGCTCCGGCCTGCGGTTTAAAACTCATCTGCCGCGGCAGTTTGAAGTCAACGAGGAGTTAATGCTGGAATTTGAGCTGGATGACCGGGAACAATCCCAGGTCCAGCGCAAAGTTATTGTTCGCAGCCAGCATGGCGACTCGGTCGGGGTCAGCTTCGCCACCTCCAACCACTATGATAAACTCGGCGCTTATCTTTTATACTCCTTATAACCGAGCTTACTTTTTGTCCAACCGCGCCCGGACGGCATGGGCATGGGCGTCCAGCCCCTCGGTTTCCGCCAGGCAGATAACGTCGGCAGCTTCCCGGCGGAGGGCCGCGGCGGTATATCGGACAATGCTGGTTTTTTTCATGAAATCAGAGGTGGACAGGGCCGATGAAAAACGGGCGCTGCCGGCCGTCGGCAGGGTATGGTTGGGGCCGGCCACGTAATCGCCCACCGGTTCCGGGGTGTAACCGCCCAGAAACACCGCCCCGGCGTTTCGTACCGCTTCCAGCCAGTCAAAGGGATTTTCTATCTGCAGCTCCAGATGTTCGGGCGCGAACCGGTTGGCCAGTTCAAAGGCGGTTTTAAGACCATCCACCACGAATAATCCCCCGTATCCGGCCAGGGCCTTTTCCGCCGTGGTCTTTCGTTTCAACCGATCCAGCTGCCGTTCTATTTCCACGGCTGTTTTTTCAGCCACGGCTTCGTCCGGTGTTATCAGCACCGCCGCCGACAACTCATCATGCTCCGCCTGCGATAAAAGATCGGCGGCCAGGTGGGCCGGGTCGGCACTGGCATCGGCGATAATCAATATTTCACTGGGGCCGGCCAGAATATCTATACCCACTGTCCCCGCCAGTATCCTTTTGGCCAGGGCCACATACAGATTACCCGGCCCGGCGATCATGTCCACCCGAGGTATGGTGGCGGTACCACAGGCCAGGGCGGCAATGGCCCAGGCGCTGCCGACTTTGTATATTTCATCCACCCCGACTTTGCGGGCGGCCACCAGCAGATGCGGGCTGACCGAACCGTCCGACCGGGGCGGAGTTACCATGGCCACCCGGGGAACGCCAGCGGTCTTGGCCGGGATGGCACCCATGAGAACGGTGGAAACCAGCGGTGTTTCACCGCCCCTGGCGCCGGGAACATAGATTCCGGCAGACTCCACCGGCGTCACCCGCTGCCCCACCAGGACGCCCGGCCGCGGGGTATTGAACCAGGAAGCTGATTTTTGCTCCTGGTGAAATGCGGTTATCTGCCGGGCGGCCCGATTCAGAGCCCGGCTGAAGGACTTATCCACCTGGCCCGCGGCAGCCGTCATCTCGTCCCGGGTTACCTTAAACCGATCGGCGGTCAAAGAGGGCGCGTCAAACCGGCGGGTATATTTTTCCAGGGCGGCGTGCTGATTAGCGCGCAGGTCCCTGATAATGGCCTCCACCTGCTGGTAGTTTTTGCGGCTATAGTCCGTTCCGCGATTAATAATGCGCTCCAGTTTTTTCCGGGCCGCCGTCGAGGCGTAACGATAAATTTTCATGGCTCTCCTTATTTTTCAATCCGGCTTTGCGGCGGTCAGGTTTATTATTTCCCGTTGACATATTGCGGCAAATCTGGTTAAGTCAATTTTTTTATTATATCCAAAAAAACAGTTAGAGTAAACGGAGGTTTTATGAGCAAGAGAATCTACAACTTCAATCCCGGGCCGGCGGCTTTGCCACTGCCTGTCTTAGAAGAGGTCCAGCAGTCCTTTCTCGATTTCAAGGGTACCGGCATGTCAATTACCGAAGTCAGCCACCGATCACCGGCCTTTGACGAGGTTATTAATGACGCCATCACCAGAACCAAACGACTGCTGGGACTCGGAGATAAATATGAAGTGCTCTTTGTCCAGGGAGGCGCCAGCCTGCAGTTTGCCATGATTCCCATGAATTTCTTAACCAATGGCCGCTCCGCCGATTACGTCAACACCGGCACCTGGTCTTCCAAAGCCATCAAGGAAGCGGAAATACTCCGAAAGCCCTACCGCGTCCCGGCTTCTTCCGAAGACAAAAATTTTTCCTATATTCCGCAAAACATCAATTTTGACGACAAAGCCACCTATGTCCATCTGACTTCCAACAATACCATTAAAGGTACCCAGTGGGCTGCCTTTCCCGATACTTCCGGAGTGCCCCTGGTCTGTGACATGTCGTCGGACATCATGTGTCGCCCTCTCGACATTGATCGTTTTGGATTGATCTACGCCGGCGCTCAAAAAAACATCGGCCCGGCCGGCGTCTGCATGGTTATCATCCGCAAAGACATGCTGGACCTGGTTGATGACGACTTGCCAACCATGCTGAAATATACCACTTATGCCGAGAAAAACTCCCTGTACAACACCCCGCCCTCCTTTACCATCTATACTATTCAGCTGGTACTGCAATGGCTGGAAGAGACCATCGGCGGTCTGGCCGCGATGGAGGAAATCAATATCAAAAAAGCCTCTCTTCTCTATGACCTGATGGATGCCGGCAACTTCTACGCGGCTACCGCCGAACCGGGCAGCCGCTCGCTGATGAACGTGACCTTCCGTCTGCCCAGCGAAGAGCTGGAGAAAAAATTTATCGAGGAGGCGGCCAGCCAGGACCTGGGCGGTTTAAAAGGTCATCGTTCCGTGGGAGGATGCCGGGCTTCAATTTACAACGCCGTCCCCGTGAAGGCGGTGGAAGTTCTGGTTGATTTTATGAAAGATTTTGAGAACAAACATGGTTAGTCTCCCTGGCGGCACGATCTTCGGCCGGAGCTGACGACTTCCGTTTTTGCAATCGGGACAGATATAAATAAGGAATTTATATGAACTTTAAAATGCCTGGCGTAAAATACGCGCTTACGCTGGATATTGACGCCGTTGCCTCTCGAATCGCAAAAACGCAGAAAGCCGACGGTGATATTCCCTGGTCGGAAAACGATAAAACCGATCCCTGGGACCTGGTGGAAGCCGCCATGGGTCTGGCGGTGGGTGGCTTTATCGATGAATCGCGGGCGGCCCTGAACTGGCTCAAAGACAAGCAGCATTCCGACGGCAGCTGGCATGCTTCTTATCTTAACGGGGTACCGGAAGACCGTACCTTTGACACCAATATGAGCACTTACATCGCCGTCGGTGTCTGGCACCATTACCTGATAACCGGTGACGAGTCGTTTTTGCGGACGATATGGCCAACCGTCCGGGCGGCTATTAACTTTGCCCTGGCCCTGCAGACCCCCCGGGGAGAAATCTATTGGGCCCGGGACCCGGCTGGAAAAACTGACCCCATGGCACTGTTGACCGGCTCCAGTTCGGTGTACATGAGTTTAAAATGCGCCCTGGCAGTGGCTGATCTGTTACGGGAAGACATGCCGGAATGGCGCGACGCCCTGGCCAGGCTGGGACACGTTATCGCGGAACAGCCGCATCTTTTCAACGTGGCCAAATCACGATTTTCCATGGACTGGTTTTACCCCGTACTTTCCGGCGCCCTGACCGGCGAAAAAGCCCAGCAGCGGATTGACAAGCACTGGAAAAAATTCGTGGTCAAAGGTCTGGGGGTGCGCTGTGTTTCTGATGAACCCTGGATAACCATCGCCGAATCCTGCGAACTGGTTCTGGCCTTGTCGGCTCTGGGCAACGGCACTATTGCCAAGGTTATTTTCAACTGGATTCAGGACAAGTGTTTTGAGGATGGCTCCTACTGGTGCGGCTTTACCTTTCCGGATATCATTGTCTGGCCGGAAGAAAAAATAACCTGGACCAACGGGGTAGTGCTGATGGCCGCCGACGCCCTCTACAACCTGACACCGGCCGGACGCCTTTTCGATCATCGCTACTGGGCCACGGATTTTCCACACATTTTCACCGGCTGAACCGTTAACCATCCCATATATTACCAGCAGGAATACCATTGCGCCGGGAACATCGTCCATTCTATCTCAAACGTTTTTACGTCGGCTTACAGCGATTGTACGTCAATCACTTTCTTCGGCCGCAGTTTGAGTCCCTGGGAACCAACTTTAACTTCATGCAGCCCTGGAACGTGGAAGTATTCGGCCCCCATATCCACGTGGGCGATCACGTCAACATCATGGCGGCCTCAGACAACAAGGTCCGCTTTTCAGTCTGGTCCGACCACCCCGACGTGGAGGGCATATTTGTCGGGGATGCCTGCCTGATAAGCCCGGGAGTCAGAATAAGCGCGGCTAAAAAAATCACCATCGGCCAAAGCACCATGCTGGCCAGCGGCGTTTATATCACGGATTCCGACTGGCACGACTTTTACAACCGGGTTGAAACCGGCTCAGCCGCGCCGGTCAGCCTGGGGGAAAACGTCTGGATCGGAGACAATGCCATTATCGGCAAAGGCGTCACCATCGGCGACAACAGCATTATCGGCGCCAGGTCAGTGGTCTTGCACGATATTCCGGAAAACGTCATCGTGGGCGGCCATCCGGCTAAAATCATCAGGGAGCTGGACCCGGATAAATCATTTTACACCCGGGCCGACTGGTACGCTGATCCGGATCGGCTGAATGCCGGGCTGGAAAGCATTGAGCGGCACTTATTACAGGGCAACACCCTTTTACACTGGCTCCGATACATGTTGTGGCCCCGAAAAGGGGAGTAAGCCGGAAAGGGGAGTAAGCCGGAATCAACAAAAAAAAGGCGCCGATCCCGTTCCGGGATCGGCGCCTTTTTATTATGAGCCCCGCTTAACCCGGATATTTAATGAAAGATCCGGGTTAAGCGGTCTGTTGCTTACTCATATATCTCACTTTTTACGGTAATGGCGATTTTGTACAGGATGGTCAGGATCAGGAATCCGGCCCCGTAAACGCCGATGGAAATAACGATTTCCGGAAGAGTGGGAATATAATCAACCACATGCTCCATCGGGGTGGGAATAAAACCACCGGAGATCATCCCCAGGCCTTTGTCAATCCAGATCCCGATAAAAAGAATGACGCATGAAAAACAGAGGAAAGCCTCATTTCTGCGCAGGGAGGGAATCAGCAGCAGGACAATGGCCAGCAGCATCAAAAACAGCGACGCCCACATCCAGATAACCAGGGCATCATGTCCGTGCAACCCGAAGAACAAATATTGCAGAGAGTGGATATGGCCCGGGATATTGCTGTAGAGGGCCACAAAGACCTCGCAACTGAAGAAAAACACGTTGGCGATAAGGGCGTAGACCACGATCCGGGCAATTCCCTGAATGGCTTCTTTGCCGGCGTCAAATGAGGTGAACTTTCTCATGATCAAGGCCAGAATAATAATCAGGGCGGGACCGGCCGCGAAAGCCGAGGCCAGAAACCGGGGAGCCAGCACCGCGGTCAGCCAGAAATGACGGCCCGGCAGGCCGCAGTACAGGAAAGCCGTGACGGTGTGAATCCCGAAAGCCCAGGGGATAGAGACGTAAATCAGGGGTTTGACCCACTTGGGCGGGGCCACCGCGTTCCGGTCGGCTTCCAGAACAGCCCAGCCGATTACGACATTCAGCAGCAGGTAACCATTTAAGACCACCATATCCCAAAACAGCATGGAGTAGGGGGTGGGATGCAACAGCACGTTAAAAGCCCGCTGCGGCTGGCCCAAATCCACAATTATGAACATCAGGCACATGGACACGGCGGCAATGGCCAGAAATTCACCCAGAATGGTTATTTTGGAAAAGACTTTATAATTATGCAGGTAGTAGGGCAGCACCAGCATGACGCCCCCGGCGGCGACTCCGACCAGAAAGGTAAACTGGGCTATGTAAAAGCCCCAGCTTACGTCCCGGCTCATGCCGGTAATACCCAAACCGAAAAAGAACTGTTTCAGGTAAACCAGAAACCCCACTCCGGTAATGGCCAGCAGAACTATTACCAGCGCCCAGTATTTTTTATTTCCTCTTATGGCTGTATCAAGCATAACGACCTCTTATAAGTTTCTTATATTATATAATAAACAGAGGGCTCGGTTCCCAGTTCGGGCTTCCGCCGGATGGCGTAATTGTCGCGCAGCGCCTTTCGGACTTCCGATTGGGGATCTTCCAGATCACCGAACAAAATAGCCCCGTTGGAGGCTTCCACGCAGGCCGGCCTCTTACCCACGGCCAGTCTTTCCGCGCAGAAATTGCATTTTTCCACCACCCCTTTCATGCGGGTGGGAAATTCCATGTTAATCTTTTCGTCTTCCAGTCCCTGACGGGGATCGAGGAAGTTGAAACTCCGGGACCCATAGGGGCAGGCGGCCATGCAGAAACGGCAACCGATACAGCGATGATAATCCATCATGATGATACCGTCTTCACGCTGGAAAGTCGCCTTGGTCGGACAGGCCCGGACACAGGGAGGATTGCTGCAATGATTGCACAGAGCCAGAAAAGGCAGCTTTTCCAGCCTGTCCGACAGAAAATGATTTTCTTTTGACGGAAAGACATTCAGGAAGCCGTCCTGCCAGATCCATTTGATCTCATGCCGCTCATTTTCAAAAGAGGGAATGTTGTGTATTTTATCACAGGCCTGAATAATCGGGTCCAGATCAGAGGCATACTTGAATTTCCTGGTATCAATCACCATGCCCCAGTGTTCAGCGGTCAGGGCCTTGGGATTGACCATTGTCTTTGGTTTTGTCTCAGAGGAAGCGGCAAAGGTCGTCAATGCGGGAGCGGCTGCCAGGCCGGCGCCCGTAACCGCCGCCACCTTGAGAAACTGTCTGCGGCTGTTTTCCATTACTCTGTCTCCTTCGTGTTATGGCAGTCCCAGCAATAAGGCCTTACCGAAGCATAAGTATGACACTTGTTACAGAAATCGCTATAGTTGGAATGGCAATCCAGGCAGGTATTGGTGAGGCTCATATCAAATGACTCGCCCTCGCTGTTGACATAAACACGTTCAGCGTCTCGAACCACCCGCTCTCGCCACTGGTCCAGCAATTGCATGTGCTCGGTGGTCATGAACTCGGTCGCTTCCACGCATTTCTCCGCCTTTTTAGCTTTTTCGGTCAGTTCCGGTTCAGGGGCCTCGGCCTCGGAGCCGATGTTCCACCACAGGGGCACCGTCGCTATCACGAAAAAGAGGATTAAACCAATAATAATTACGCCTTTATTCTTCATCTGCTTCTTCCTCCTCGGTTCCTAGAGGTTCTCCGCGCAGGTCCATTTCTCGTTGGCCCTCTCCCGGGAAGACCAGGGCATTGGCCACCAGTTCGTGGAGGCCGGTCACATCAACTTCCGGCACCCAGTATTCCATCAAAGCGGGAAACACGGCCCGATCGATGGCGCAGATGCAGCCCAGCATGTTGACACCGAACTTTTCATGGACGTATTTGACCGCGTTGGCCCGGGGCAAGCCACCGGACATCCGCAATTCCATATTTTCTCCGGCGTTAAGACCGGCTCCGCTGCCACAGCAGAAAGTCTGTTCCCGGATGGTATTGGCGGGCATCTCGTAAAAATTATTACAGACGTTGTTAATAACGTACCGGGGCTCATCCAGCAAACCCATGCCCCGCGAAGGATTGCAGGAGTCGTGATAAGTCAGTTTGATATGATCATTACGGGCAGGATCAAGGTTTAACTTGCCATGCTTGATGAGGTCGGCCGTGAACTCGGCAATATGAACCATTTTGGTTTCTGCGGCATTTTCAAACCTGGTGCCGGTAATCGGGGAAACCGGCTCCTCCAGAAAATCAGCCGGCCCGTTCATGGTTGACATATACTGATGAATTACCCGCCACATGTGCCCGCACTCTCCGCCCAGGATCCATTTAACCCCGAGGCGTTTGGCTTCGGCGTACATCTTGGCGTTCAGGCGTTTCATGGTCTCGTGCGAGGTGAAAAACCCGAAATTGCCCCCTTCGGAGGCGTAGGTGCTCCAGGTGACATCCAGGCCGTATTCCCTTCTCAGATAATCAAACAGCAGCATGTATCCCATGCAGGTATAGGTGCCGGGATCGGCAAAAACATCGCCCGAGGGGGTTATAAAAAGAATGTCAGCCCCTTTTTTGTTCAGCTGGGGCGGCTCAATTTTAATACCGGTAAAATCCTCGATATCCTCGGTGAAGAAATCCAGCATGTCCTTGAAGGCATGGGGCTGAATGCCCAGGTGATTACCGGTTCGGTAGCAGTTGGCTACCGGCGAGGCGATCCAGTCAATGTTCAGGCCGAGCAGATTGAGCAATTCCCGGCCCATGATGGTAATTTCGGCGGTGTCAATACCATAGGGACAGAACACGGAGCAGCGACGACATTCCGTGCACTGAAAAAAGTAGTACCACCATTCCTTGAGGACGTCCACTGTCAGGTCCCGGGCGCCGGATATCTTTTGGCCGAACACTTTTTTAATGATCCGGCCGGCCGTGGTAAAATCATTGCGATAAACCGACCGCAACAGCTCGGCCCGCAAGACCGGCATGTTTTTGGGATCACCGGTGCCGAGAAAGAAATGGCACTTGTCAGCGCAGGCGCCGCACCGGACACAGATATCCATGAACACCTTAAACGTCCGGAATCTTTCCAGCCTGACCTTAAATCCCTCGTGCAGGATCTGCTGCCAGTTTTCCGGCAGCTTCCAGTCTTCAGCCAGAGGATCCCATTCCCGGGCATGGGGAAGTCCCACATATTCCAGGCTGGCCGGCTTGGCGGAATAACAGTAAATGCCTTCCCGGATATCAATGGGAGTATCCATCCAGTCTGTTTTCGGAGCTCCGAGATCAATCCTCTCCAACAACTCTTCCGGTTTTATGTCGTTACCCATCTATTACTCCTTTTCCACTGGTATGCCAGCTTCTTTCATCTTCTCTCTGAATTCGTCTTCATACTCATCATAGGTATGTGTTTCTACAGAATAATCCCACGGATTTAGGTGTCGTTTGGCGCGGGTGGTGTTGGCCAGATTACGGGTGGGCGAAAGAAAAACCCCGCCGGCATGCATGAGTTTGCTGAAAGGGAAATAGGCCAGCAGCAGACTGACCAGAAACAGATGCACGTAAAACAGGGCCCCAACCCCTTCGGGAAGCGCCGGCTGGAAAGTAACCAGGCCCATGGTAAAGGCCTTGATGGCCATCACGTCAACCTTGGCAAAATACCGCATGAGAATACCCGAAGCGGCGATACCGATTATCAGAAAAAGCGGGAAGTAATCCGAAGCCAGGGAAAGATACTTGATCTGTCCCAGAAAAATCCGCCTGGCCAGAAGAACCAGGAGGGCGGCCACCAGAACCAGTCCGGACAGGTATATTCCGGGCAGGCCGATGGCGAAAAAAGGAGAGAAAAATTCAATCCGGAAAAATCCGTCCAGATTTTCCAGCACCTGAATCACGACCGGAACCGGCTCAAAGAAAAACCGCATATGCCGCAGGACGACCACGGCAAAAGCGTAATGAAAAGCCAGCGCGGTCACCCAGAGAACAATCTCCCAACGATGAGACAGTCGGTAACCATTCTTGAATTTGGTTTTAGTGTTCCGGAACAGGGACCGGAACAGAAGGATTTCAAACAGCATCCGAATGATGACCCCGATGGTCGTATCAGGGTTGTCTATCTTGTTCTGTTTGATCCAGGAAAGACTTTTCTGCTGACCGCAGGTGGTGGGAATTCGAAAGGGGACGTAGGAGTTGGCCCAATCCAGTATTTTTCGCGCCACTCCGACCACAAAAATCAAAACGGCCAGGTAGGGAATAAATACTCCGAAAAAGCCCTTCAATCCCCAGGCATCCACGCCTATCCAGGTCAGCAGAATAAGAATAATTACTGCCGCAAACGAAAACAGATAACTTACATTCATCTTGACCTCTCTTAAAAAAAATATATTATGCCGTCACAATCACATTCTACCTGGTTTTATGATTCAGAAGCCGGTGGCGGATCCGCCACCAGGCCGGCTCGCTCAAAGGCCCGGAAGGTTCTGTTGCGAACTTCAAAAGCCCGCAGTTCAAAAATCTTCTCCCGGCACTCCACGTATTTGTCAAAACCGATCAGGGCCAGCGCCTGGACGTTTTCATCCAGCCACTGCCATGATCCGGCATCCATATTTTTGGAACCTACAATATCAGGGATTATTTCTTTGAGGAAAAAGATGAAGCCGACGGCCTCTGAACCGGAGAAATTCTGAACGGCCCGAACCCGGATGGCGGGATCAATATATTCGGACAGCTCTTTGTCAGAGGCATTATTGATAAGACCGTCCACCACCTTTTCCAGGCTCTGCGAAAGAGAGCCGGCCACCGGATTGGCGAACTGGTCTTTCTGGCTTAAAAAAATCTCGGCGGTTTCCGCGGCATAGGTTCGAATAACGCGTTCCGTCCATTTTCTGACGATGGCTTTTTTATGCCGCCCGATGCTTTCTGGCAAACCCATAACCGCCCTTTGCATTGCTTTTTGAACATTATGGTTAGTTTAAACGATCTGTATAGCCAAGCCGGGTTTAAGTGTCAAGAAAAAACATATGATCTTACCAGGGTGATCAGACAGTCAGTCAGCGCTCAATCCGGCTTATTTGAAAAGGCGGCCCCGGAACAGGCCGGCCGCCCTTTGAATTATTATCTTGACACGACCGGCCGGGAAGTGGTATCGATGCTTAAATTTTGGCGTACAATATTGACTTGCCATTTTAACTCGGGGCGTGGCGCAGTCTGGAAGCGCACTTGCATGGGGTGCAAGGAGTCGCAGGTTCAAATCCTGCCGCCCCGACCAAAACCTTCTCACCGTCATCTCGACATCCTTATCCGACCGCTTTGGGATCCGAACACTTTGGGAAAAGTCCGCGCCTCATTAGCCGACGGCGTCCGGTTACAATCTTTTCGTGCCCGTATACGTTCCCGGGCACCCCAAAATTGACGGCTTTGCAAAAATCATTTCAGGACAAAAGCCCACCTCAGGTACAGCACCAGCGCGATAAACAGTAAAAGACTGAGCAAGTACCCCTTCCAGTCAACGGGTCGCCGGGCTTTGCCGTCGGGCATTAACCGGCCGACCCGGAGGCCGCACTGGGTGCACTTTTTCAAATGCAAAGGCAGCTTTTCATTGCATTCCGGACACTGCTTGTAGGAATGAAACTGTTCCGGTGACTGTTTTTTCCTGGCTGAGAAGTTCATCCCAGTCCCCCTCTCTGAGTTATCACCACCATAACCACCTGGACAATCCAGTCCTGGACGGCTCCTGCGACAGGCACGCCCGAGGCGGCTTTTCAAACAGCCGGGCTTGTTTCAGGACCGACTCCCCCCTGTTTATCGATCCGGGCTAACCCGAAT
>JAWOCW010000157.1:0-4862 GCA_046483615.1 Desulfosudaceae bacterium | reverse complement strand
AACCTGTCTTTTTCCCGGGCCGGTATTCTGCGGGGCCTGCATTTCCAGTGGCCCGGGCCCCAGGCCAAGCTGGTCCAGGTGGTCGCCGGGGCCGTTTTTGACGTGGCCGTGGATATCCGGCGGGGTTCGCCGACTTTCGGCAGCTGGGTGGGCCGGGAGCTGTCCGCGGAAAACAGGCGGCAGTTGTTCATACCGGCCGGTTTTGCCCATGGTTTTTACGTTGTCAGCCGGACGGCCCTGGTGATTTATAAGTGTGATGCCTGTTATGATCCCGCGGCGGATCAGGCTATCCGCTGGAATGATCCGGATATTGCCGTTAACTGGCCGGCCGAAGCGCCGCGCCTGTCGGACAAAGACAGCGCCGCCCCTCTGCTGAAAGACGTGCCCGGGGAAAATCTGCCGGTTTATGATTTGACTGGGAAGGATGTTGAATAAAGTCCATGCGTTGTCATTCCGGCGAACGCCGGAATCCAGAACCATTTTATTTTACTTAAAATTGATGCTGGAGAAATAACTGATGAAACCCAACAGCTCTGTTCCGCCTCACGGTGGTAAGCTGATAGACCTGGTTGCCGGCGAAGAGAGGAATGCCGCACTCCGGGAGATGGCCGCCACTCTCCCGGAGATCGTGCTTAACAGCCGGCAATTGTGCGACCTGGATCTGCTGGCCACCGGTGTTTTTTCACCGTTAGACGGTTTTATGACCCGGACGGATTATGAGCCGGTCCTGAACGAGATGCGTCTGGCCGGCGGCGAACTGTTTCCGGTACCGGTCTGCCTGGACGTGGAAGAGACGGTGGCCCGCTCTCTGGATACCGGCCAGTCCGTGGCTTTACGGGATCAGGAGGGTCTGCTGCTGGCGGTAATGAGGATCGAGGATGCCTGGAAGATTGATCGGGAGCGCGAGGCTAAAGCGGTCTTCGGAACCACCGATGCCGCTCATCCCGGGGTGGCATATCTTTATAATGTCTGCCGGGACTATTATCTCGGCGGGCCGCTGGAAGTGGTCCGCTTGCCGATCCATTTTGACTCCCGGCAGTTGAGAAAGACGCCGCGGGAAGTCAGAGAGTTATATCGGAAACTGGGCTGGCAGCGGGTGGTGGGATTTCATACCCGCCAGCCGATTCACCGGCCCCAGTTTGAGATGACCATTCGGGCCATGCGCCAGGCCAAAGCCAACCTGTTGTGTTTTCCCAGCGTCGGGATGACCGCCCCGGGCGATTTTGATCATTACACCCGGGTGCGCTGTTATAAGCGGGTGGCCGAGCGTTATCCTCCGGACTCTTTTCTGCTCAACCTGGTTCCCATGGCCATGCGCATGTCCGGCCCCCGGGAAGCCCTGCTGCATCTGATCGTGGCCAGAAATTTCGGGTGCACGGATTTTATCGTCGGACCGGGACACGCCAGCCCGGAAGGCAACAGCCACGACCGGCCCTTTTATGAAAGCGGGCAAGCGGCGGAACTGGCCGCCTCCCGCGGTGAGGAACTGGGGGTTAACGTCATTGTCTTCAAGGAGATTGTTTATCTGCCCTTTGAAGACGAGTATCTTTCTGTCGATCAGGTACCGGCCGGCAGCCAATACCTGTCGTTATCCGGTTCCGGCATTCGCCGGCGCATGACCGTCGGCAAGAAGATACCCGACTGGGCCACCTTTCCGGAGGTCTTGCAGGAGCTGGAACGAGCCTACCCGCCGCCGTCAAAGCAGGGCTTTACCGTTTTTTTGACCGGTTTGTCCGGCGCCGGCAAATCAACCGTGGCCAAGATTCTTTATGCCCGGTTGCTGGAAATCGGCACCCGTCCGGTGACCCTGCTGGACGGCGACATCGTCCGGCATAACCTTTCCAGCGAGCTTGATTTTTCAAAAGAGCATCGGGATATCAACGTCAAGCGGATCGGTTTCGTGGCCGGCGAGATTACCAAAAACAGGGGCATCGCCATCTGTGCCCCGATCGCGCCTTATGCCGTCACCCGGGAAGCGGTGCGGGCGGAGATTGAAAAATACGGCGGATTTGTCGAAGTCCACGTTTCAACGCCCCTTGAAGAATGCGAGAAGCGGGATCGCAAAGGCATGTATGCCAAGGCCCGGGCGGGACTGATCAAGGGATTTACCGGGGTGGATGATCCTTACCAGGAACCGGTTTCGCCGGATATCAGCATAGATACCACCGATCTGACACCGGATGAGGCGGCCCAGGAGATAATGGTCCTGCTGGGCGAAAAAAAGTATATCTGACCTGAATTGCACGATTTCCAATTTTACCGCATCTACGGCGTCAGCTGATACCCCGCATAGTACACTATAGCGGGGCATCAGCTTCCTTGTATCTGCGGCAAACTTGGAAATCGTGCAATTCAGGAGTTGCTTACGGCCCCGAAAAACGTCTCCTATCGGCGGCGCGGCTTGATCGGATACGTTTTTCGGGGCCGTTTTGTTTTTCAGGGGCAGGGTGTGAAAAAACGGCAGCCAGTGCGCTTCCTCCTTATTCGGGAGAAAGATCGGTGCCGGATTGGTTTTCAACTTCTGCCAGGCGGTCGGTGATATCAACTATGATCTCGGCCGCGACGGTTCCCAGGGCGCGGCTCATGGCTTCCGCCAGAGCCCGGGGATTGTCACGGAGGCAAGGCTCGGTGGCGGTATATCGTTTCTGCATCAGGATCTGCTGGCGCGGCTCGTTCGCGGACGGGTCTATCAGAGTGACCACCAGGGCCAGCTCCGCCTGCCAGGGGGAAACGGTATCGTTCTCCAGAAACGTTTCCAGGTGACCGTCCAGGCAGTAATCGGCCGGGTTCAGCGATTCCGGTCCGAACACGACTTGGAACAGCCCGCTTTCTCGAATGGCCCGGTAGAGTGAGTCGGCCGTCATGTCCGCCGGGGCCGCGTGCCAGCGATGATAGACATATTCGTCGGTCTGAAACTCCCTGGTCCGGTATATAATCGCTTTGGTATTGTACAGGGGGCCCGTCGTAAACTGCCGGAACCGCAATACGCCGGGGATGGTCTCGGCGGTCGCTGCCGGCGGTTCGATGTCAATGCTGTAGTATTCGATTCCCAGGTCGGGCTGGGACAGCTCCGACAGGCTGGCGCACCCCCCGGCCAGCAGGAGGCAGCATACGAGCAGGAGGCCGATCCGATAATCGCCCCGATATGGGCGGACCGAAGCCATAAACTTTTGTCTGTCGTGATTGTTCGCGGAATCCTCAATCATATTTTTCGATTTCCTTTTTCGGCGGCGGCGCCCCAAAAAACAACTGCGAGGGCTGGCTGGCGCTTTTGGCGGTCAGCAGGTCCAGTTCGCGGCTGGCTTCTTCCAGATGGCGGATGGCTTTCCCCAGCCTTCTTTCAATTCGGATCATGCTTTCATCGGTTTTGTTGATCAGTTGAGAACCGCCTCCTACCAGCTGCCGGGTCCGGGCCAGGGTGGCCCGCAGTTCCGCGACGGCGCCGGTCAGTTCGGCCTCGTTCTCATCCAGCAGGGTGTTGACCCGGTCGGTGGCCCGGACGGCGTTTCCGGCAAACCGGTCCAATTTGGCGCCGGTCTCCCCGGCCGAGGCCATCATCTCGTCCCATTTCCGGGTGTTCAGGATGTGGTTGGCTTTGTTGATGGCCGACTGGAGGCTGCCTGATATCTCGTTGACCCGGGCGTCTTTTACCTTGTTGTCAATGTTTTCGATGGTTTGTTCCGCCTTTTTGAACACTTCCCCCAGGTCAGCGGCTTTCAATTGGGCGACAACGTCGGCCACCCCGGTCAGCAGTTGTTTTATCTCCGACTGTTTGGTGGGTATGACCGGGTGGCTGGAATGGTATTCGGAAGCGGGCACCAGGATCCGGTCGGAGGGCTCCCGTATATCCAGCTCCACGAACATGATGCCGGTTATGCCGATTGATTTGAGCTGGGCGATGATTTCCTCGTCCGGTTGCCAGTCCGACTCTATCCGCAACAGCACTTCCACCAGCCGGGCGTCCTGGGCGATATTGATCTCATGAACCTGGCCCACTGATACCCCGCGGTATTTAACGGGAGAATCTTTGCTCAGGCCCTGGACGGATTCGTTGAAATAGGTTGAATAGAGGCTGCCTTTTCGTAAATAACCGACGGCGCCGACATAGATGATAACCGCCGTTATAATCGCGATCCCGGCCAGGGTGAATAAACCGACCGCGAAATTAGTTTTGATTGAAGCCATCCGGTGTCGCCTTGTTGGTCATTGATGGGCCTGCCGGTGTCGCTTGCGGGTGCTTGCCGGCTTGCCGGTTGAAAAATTGTCTAACAAAGGGATGCGGGCTCTCGTTTTTCAGGTACTGCGGCGTCCCTTCCGCGATTTTTCCCCGGACGCTCTTATCCAGCATGATAACGTGGTCGGCAATGGTAAAAACGCTGTCCAGCTCATGGGTGACCACGATCATGGTGGTGCCGGAGTTCTGGTTGATATACACGATCAGTTCGTCAATTTCCGCTGAACTGATCGGGTCAAGACCGCTGGAAGGTTCATCCAGAAAAAGGATGGCGGGGTTAAGCGCCAGCGCCCTGGCCAGGGCGGCCTTTTTTTTCATGCCGCCGCTGATCTCCGAGGGAAAATACCTCTCAACGCCGGACAGGCCCACCATGGCCAGCTTCATGGCCACGATTTTTTTTATGGAGCGTCGGTCCAGGGTGGTATATTCCGCGATGGGCAGGGCGATGTTTTCCCCCACCGTCATGGAGCCGAACAGGGCGTTGTTCTGGAAAAGAATGCCGGTTTTTTTGGTGGTGTCGCATTTGGCAATATTTTCGTTTTCAATAAAAACTTTTCCGGCGGTGGCTTTCTCCAGGCCGGTCATAATACGCATCAGGGTACTCTTGCCGCAGCCGACCGTTCCCAGG
>JAWOCW010000039.1:0-4490 GCA_046483615.1 Desulfosudaceae bacterium | reverse complement strand
CTTTCCCGCAAGGGCGGCACATTCAGCTCTATCACGTTCAAGCGGTAAAACAGGTCCTCCCGGAAATTGCCGTCAATAACCTCCTGGGATAGCTTTTTATTGGTAGCCGAAAGAATTCTGGCATCCACCGAGATATCCTCGGTGCCGCCAACCGGCTTAAAAACCCCGTCCTGAACCACCCGCAGCAATTTAACCTGCAAGGGCTGACTCAATTCGCCGATTTCATCAAGAAAAACAGTTCCCTCGTGGGCCAGGGAAAAAAGACCTTTCTTGTCATAAGCAGCCCCGGTGAACGAGCCCCTCTTATGACCGAATAGCTCGCTTTCCATGAGATTTTCCGGGATACCGCCGCAATTGACCACCACAAAGGGCTTATCGGCCCGGCTGCTTTCGTCGTGTATGGCCCGGGCGATAATCTCCTTGCCGGTGCCGCTTTCGCCGCTGATCAGGACCCTGGTCCTGGTCCGGGCCAC
This sequence comes from Desulfosudaceae bacterium, assembly GCA_046483615.1. GTDB lineage: Bacteria > Desulfobacterota > Desulfobacteria > Desulfobacterales > Desulfosudaceae > CAYTQK01. Next base: position 4,017 of record JAWOCW010000039.1, on the reverse strand, counting down.
CTGCCGGATCAGCTTGTAGATATGCTTCATCTTGGGATGGTTGCCCACGATACGGTCGAAATGAAGATGATCTTCCAGGTCCTCCTCGATGACCTTTTTTTCCCGTTCCACGGTTCTCAATTCCAGGGCCCGGGCGATGGTATCCTTTAATTCGTGGCCGTCCAGGGGCTTGGGCACAAAATCGTAAGCGCCTTCATTCATGGCTTCCACGGCGGTTTCGGTGGTGGAATAGGCCGAAATCATGATAACCACCGTGTTATGATCCGCCTGCTTGGCGGCTTTCAAGACCTCAATTCCCGAAATATCCCCCAGCCGGACATCACAGAGGACCAGATCGAACCGCATTTCGCCGATCATGGACACCGCCTTGCGGCCGTCCTCGGCGCAGGCCACCCGGTAACCGTCCCGGGTCAGCATGACATCCAGGAGTTCCCGCATGCTTAATTCATCATCAACCACCAGTATCTGGGGAGGGGTCTCACTCATAAACTTGCTCTTCCTTCGCGGGATAAAACATTACCCGTCTTCGGGCCCGCTGTCGACCACCCGGCCGCCGACCAGGATCATGGCGGGCCGCCCTTTTAAGGGCCATCCCTGGAAAGGGCTGTTGCGCCCCAGAGAATAAAAATCAGCCACCTCGACCCGCCAGGAAGCCTCCGGATCAATAATGGTGATATCCGCCCGGCCGCCCCGGGCCAGGCCACTCTCTAATCCCAGGAGGCGGGCCGGCGCCGTGGACATTTTTTCAATGAGGCTGTCCAGGGACAGGACTCCGTCCGCCACCAGGGACAGGGACAGGGACAGGGAGGTTTCAATGCCGCTGATGCCGTTGGCGGCCTGGTCAAATTCCACCATCTTTTCCAGCACCGAATGAGGGGCGTGATCGCAGGCGATAACATCAATGGTGCCGTCGGCCAGCCCGTCCCGGACCGCCTGCCGGTCATCAGCGGAACGCAGCGGCGGGTTGACTTTGGCGGCCGTGTCGTAGCGGTCCACCGCTTCATCGGTCAGCATGAAAAAATGGGGGGCGGTTTCCGCCGTGACCGGGGCGCCCCGTTTTTTGGCGGCCCGAATAGCGTCGACCGACTCCCGGGTGCTGACATGGGCGATATGCAAAGCCGCCCCGGTCAATTCGCACAGGGCGATATCCCGCTGCACCATGACGCTCTCGGCCGCGTTGGGAATGCCGGGCAGGCCCAGCCGGGTGGCCATGATGCCTTCGTTCATGACGCCGCCGCCGACCAGGGGAAAATCTTCACAATGGGAGATAACCGGCAGGCCAAAGCCTTTGGCATATTCCAGGGCCCGCCGCATCAACTGGCCGTCCGAGACCGGGTTGCCGTCGTCCGACACGGCCACCGCCCCGGCTTCCTTTAACTCGCCGTAATCGGCCAGCTCCCGGCCGGCCAGACCCCGGCTGATGGCTCCCACCGGGCATATCCTGATATTGGCGGCGCAGTCGCGCCCCCGGGAAATCATGAATTCACAAACCTGGGCGCTGTCATTGACCGGATCGGTGTTGGGCATGGGGCAAACCGTGGTAAAACCGCCCCGGGCCGCGGCCAGGGAGCCGCTGGCGATGGTCTCCTTGTACTCGTAACCGGGTTCCCGGAAATGCACGTGCATATCGACCAGGCCGGGCACGACCAGTTTGCCGCCGGCGTCAATTTCCCGCTCCACCTTGGCCGGGTCGAGGTTAACGCCACCGGCCGGAACAAGATCGACAATCTTGCCGGCCTCCACCAGGATGTCATAACCGCCGTCCAGATGCCCCGGATCAATTACCCGGCCTCCTTTAATCACCAGCATCCCGCTGTCCTCCCATCACCAGATAAAACAAGGCCATGCGAACCGCCACGCCGTTTTCCACCTGATCCAGAATCAGTGAACCCTCGCCGTCGGCCACTTCCGGAGCAATTTCCACGCCGCGGTTCAGCGGACCGGGATGCATGATCAGGACATCCGGGCGGGCCTTTTTCAGCCTGGCGGAGGTCAAACCATATACCCGGGCATACTCCCGCACTGAGGAAAACAGACCGGCGGCGCGCCGTTCCTTTTGAATACGCAGCATCATGATAACATCAACGTCGGCCACGGCCTCGTCCACGTCATGGGTCACCGTCGCCCCCAGGGCCTCAAGACCGCGGGGAATCATGGTCGGCGGAGCCGCCACCACGACTCGCGCGCCCATCCTGGTGAAACCGACAATGTTGGACCGGGCCACCCGGCTCCGGGCGATATCTCCGATGATGGCCAGACGCAAGCCCTCAAGGCTTCCCTTTTTTTCACGGACGGTCATCATGTCCAGCAGGGCCTGGGTAGGATGGGCGTGCATGCCGTCCCCGGCATTGATGACCGGAACGTCCACGTGCCGCGCCAGCAGGTGCGGAGCCCCCGCGGAAGAGTGACGAATGACCAGCACATCCGGAGACATGACCTCGATATTACGAACGGTATCGATCAGGGTTTCCCCCTTGGTCATGCTGCTGGTACCGGCGGACAGGGACAGGGAATCGGCGCTGAGGCGCTTGGCGGCCAGGTCAAAGGAGACCCGGGTGCGGGTGCTGGGCTCGTAGAAAAAACTGACAATCGTCTTGCCCCGCAGGGTGGGCACTTTTTTGACCGGGCGCCGGGATATCTCCTTCATATTCCCGGCGGTATCCAGAATCAACCGGACGTCGTCGCTGGTCAGCGAATTCATATCCAGAATATGTTTGGTTGTCAGTGCCATGTATCAGACAGTTCCTTAATTAATAAAATCTCCGATCCGGCTCCACCGGACATGGTTCAGCAGGCCATCGCCGTCCCTGTCCCAGGACCAGTATATCATAAAAGCGCTGCCGAGAACCTCCTTCTGGTCGACAAACCCCCAGAAACGGCTGTCATGGCTGTTATCCCGGTTATCGCCCATCACGAACAATTTACCCGGCGGCACCCGGATCGGTTCCTTATTATCCCGGACCGGCGCCATCCGGGTGTCCGTATGGATGATGTATTTTTCCGACAAGGGCGTTTGATTAACATAAACCTGTTTGTTTTGAATGGAAATAATATCCCCCCCTACCCCGATGACGCGCTTGATGTAATCCTTCCGGGGATCTTCCGGGTACTTGAAAACGACAATATCCCCGCGTTCCGGCTCATCGCCGGGAAAAACGGGAAAATTGAAAAAGGGGATATCCAGGCCGTAGGCCAATTTGTTGACCAGGATATGATCGCCGATCGCCAGGGTCGGCTTCATGGAACCGGAAGGGATTTTGAAGGCCTGCACCAGAAAAGTTCGAATCAACAGGGCCAGCAGAACCGCTACCAGAACAGCTTCGGCATTCTCCCGAAAAGCGCTCCTCTTAGCTCCGCCGTGCCTGTCCCCTGCTTCAGTTTTCGTCAATACCTTTTCCTCCTGTTGTTCCGGTTATTGGCTTGTCTTGCCGCAGACCACCTGACCCGGATATTTCATGAAATATCCGGGCTAACGAAAACCGCCGCTGCTCCAGGCGCCATCCTGCTGCATCTGCCGGGCTGTTTTGATCTTGGTGGTAATATTATTTTCAATCCAGGTGGCATCCCACCATTCCACCGGATTGACAAAGGTCTGGTTAACCAGCATGCCGTAGTGCAGATGGTCCCCGCCGGCCAGGCCGGTCATGCCACTGCGGCCGATGATGTCATTTTTGTCCACCATCTCCCCGGACTTAACGTCGATCTGGCTCAAATGGGCATAAAGACTGTAAAGCCCCAATCCGTGGTCAAGGATGACCGTCCGGCCATAGATCCCGATGCGGCCGGCAAACAGGACCCGGCCGGTATTGGCGGCCGGGACTGGCGAATTGGAGACCGAGGCCAGATCAACGCCCATATGAACCGCCTGGCTGATGACCTTGCCCTGGTACAAATAACGGCGATGATCGGCAAAGGAGGCTTTTCTGACCGAATTGGGAAAACGAACAAATTTTCCCTGCCAATGACGGGTGGTTGAAGGTTCCCGGCAAAGGGAGCGAATCCGGGCATTATCTTTTT
>JAWOCW010000013.1:0-8906 GCA_046483615.1 Desulfosudaceae bacterium | reverse complement strand
TAATCACTTAAAACTTAACACTGCCTGTAAAAAAGACTTTTTACGAAAACATCATAAAATGACGGTTTTGTAAATTTAAAAAATTTTGTAATATTTCGTAACATATTGATATACAGAAGAAGGAGGTTACGCGCGTGAATGTTGAAGACCTGAAACACCGGGTGGAAGAGGCCCACGCCATTGTCAGCGGTATCCGCCAGGAGATGGCCGAAGTGGTGGTGGGGCAGAATGAACTGGTGGACGGGCTGTTGATCGGGCTGTTCACCAAGGGGCATATCCTCATCGAAGGCGTGCCCGGGCTGGCCAAAACCAGCGCCGTCAAGGCCCTGGCCGGGACGGTCGACGCTTCCTTCAAGCGGATTCAGTTTACTCCGGACCTGCTCCCGGCCGATGTCATCGGCACGGAAGTTTACCTGCCCAAAACCGGTGATTTTACCATTAAAAAAGGACCGGTTTTTCACAATATCATCCTGGCCGACGAGATCAACCGGGCTCCCTCCAAGGTGCAGTCGGCTCTCCTGGAAGCCATGCAGGAGCGCCAGGTGACCATCGGCAACGCCACTTTCGGCCTGCCCGATCCCTTCCTGGTGCTGGCCACCCAGAACCCCATTGAACAGGAAGGCACCTATCCCCTGCCGGAAGCCCAGGTGGACCGGTTCATGTTGAAGCTGGTGGTGGGCTACTCCAGCCGGGACGAAGAAAAGGAAATCATGTGGCGGGTGGGCTTTGTGGCTCCTTCGAAAGTCCGGAGCGTCATCACCCCCGAGCGGCTCAACGACCTGGTGACCCTGGTCAATGATATCTATATGGAAGAAAAGCTGCGCGATTATATCGTGGACCTGGTCTTTGCCACCCGCATGCCGGAAGATTATCAGATCGACGTGGGGCGTTATATTCAATACGGGGCCTCGCCGCGGGCCACCATCTTCATGAGCCTGGCGGCCCGGGCTTACGCCTTTCTCCAGGGGCGGGCCTATGTCACGCCCCAGGACATTAAATCCATCGCTCCGGAGATACTCCGCCACCGGATTCTTCTGACATACGAGGCCGAGGCCGAGGATATCACGGCCGATCAGATTATTGCCCGGGTGTTTGACAGCGTGGAAGTACCCTGATTCCTATCATGCTGCCATCAGAAATCATAAAAAAGATAAAGCGCCTTCACATCAAGAGCGGCCGGCTGGTGGACGCCATGATGGCCGGCAGTTACCGCTCGGTCTTCCGGGGGACGGGTATCGAATTCGAAGAGGTCCGCGAGTACGCCATCGGCGACGACGTCAAGACCATCGACTGGAATGTTTCGGCCCGGATGGGCCGGCCGTTTGTGAAGCGCTACCGGGAGGAGCGGGAGCTGGTCCTGATGCTGCTGGTGGATCTGAGCGGGTCCATGGGATTCGGTACCAACTCGGCCCGCAAACGTGACGTGGCCGCCGAAGCCGCCGCCATCCTGGCCTTTAACGCTATCCGCAACAACGACCGGGTGGGATTGATCCTGTTTACCGACCAGGTGGAAAAGTATATCCCGCCCCAGAAGGGGTCCTCCCATATCTGGCGGGTTATCAAGGAGATTTTTACTTATCAGCCGGAACACCGGGGCACCGATATCCAGGCGGCGCTGTCCTACCTGGGGCGGGTTTATCCCAAAAGAACCATCGCTTTTTTATTGTCGGATTTTCTGGCCCGGGACTGTACTTCGGGGCTGAGAACGGTCAGCAAAAAACATGAGCTGGTCAGTGTGCTGGTGTCGGATAAAGGTGATCCGGCTCTGCCGCCGGGTGGGCTGGTCACCATGCGGGACCTGGAGTCCGGCCGGACCTGCCTGGTGGATGCTTCCAGCGCCGCCGTCCGGACTTTTTTTGAACGAGAGGCGGCTGAAAGGCGCGGCCGCGTTCTGACCATGCTGCGCCAGAGCCGGGTGGATTGCGTGCCGGTGCTGGCGGATGAGTCCGCCCGCGACGAGACGCATGTGGCCGACGCCTTGTCCGCCTATTTCCGGACCCGGGAGAAAAGGTTCAGGTGACATGGGTAAAAATGTCTTTAAAATATTACTGGCCGCGTGGCTGGTAGCCGGGCCGGTGTTAACGGCCGGCGCGGCTCCGTCCGGTCCGGCCACCCGGGCCGGGGGAGACGCCGGCTCCGGTCAAGCCGCTACGGGCTCTTTGACCGATATCCATGATATTCGCGGGCCCCGCCAGGTCGGCTTAAATCCGGCCTGGTATTACGGCGTCGGCGCCGCCGCGGCGGCGGCAGCCCTCCTGGCCGGGCTGGCTTTCGGACTTCGGAAATTAAAGAAAAACCGGTCTTCCGGACCGCACGAGGTAACGGCTTCCCTTGAGGAGCCTCCCGAGGAAAGGGCCGTTCGCCGACTGGATGAACTTGAGAACCGCCCGCCGGACAAACCCGCCGATTTTTACTTTCAGCTTTCCGCGATTTTCCGGGAGTACATTGAAGGGCGTTACGGACTGGACGCCCCGGAAATGACCACCGAAGAGCTGCTGCCCCGGCTGGCCATGATCGACCTGGAAAAAGAGCTGCGGGACAAGGCCAGAGATTTTCTCCGGTTCGGGGACAGGGTCAAGTTTGCCCGGGCGGCCTGCGATGACGAGCGGATGTCGGCCCACCTTGATTTTGTGCGTCACCTGGTGGCCCGGACGTCTGAGGAAACAGCAGCAGAAGCCACCTCCGGGGAGCTGCCCTCGGCAGCCCCGGGACCGGAGGCGGGGCGAAAGGAAAGGCAATGATGTTCCGACTGGCCGACCCCTGGTACCTGTTGTTGCTGGTGTTGCTCCCGGTCATGGCCGTTTACGTCCGGAGATATCATCGTCAGCCGGTGATGGCGGTTTCGGAAACCCGGACGGCCGAAGCCGCGCCCGTCTCCTTCTGGGCCAGGACGCTTGGCCTGGTAAGAACGGCGGCCTGGCTGACCCCGGCCCTGCTGATCCTGGCGCTGGCCCGCCCCCAGTGGGGGACCGAAAAGATTAAAACCATGACCGAGGGGATCAACATCGTCCTGGCGGTGGACGTTTCCCGGAGCATGAGCGCTTTTGATTTCAAGGCCGAAGGCGAGGTGGTCAACCGGCTGACAGCCGTCAAGTCGGTGGTGGCCGATTTTATCGCCGGCCGGACCGGCGACCGCGTCGGCCTGGTGGTTTTCGGCACCAGCGCCTTTACCCAGGTGCCGCTGACCCGTGATTACCGGACCATCGCCTTTATCCTGGACAGGCTGGAGATCGGCGCCGCCGGCGACAACACCGCCATCGGCGACGCCATCGGCATTTCCATCAAGCGGTTGCGGGATGTTGACAGTAAATCCAACATTATTATCCTGTTGACGGACGGCCAGAGCAATGCCGGGGAATTGTCGCCCGAAGAAGCCACCGCCCTGGCCGCCGAAGAGGGGATCAAGATACACACCATCGGCGTGGGCAGCCGGGGACGGGCGCCGTTCCTGGTGGATCATCCCCTGCTTGGCCAGCAGTATGTTTATCGCCAGGTGGACATGGATGAAGCGGCCCTGAAACGGATTGCCGGGCAGACCGGCGGGCTCTATTTCCGGGCCGGCGATACCGACGCCCTGAAACGGATTTATGATACCATTGATGACATGGAAAAAACCACGGCCCGGGTTTATACCTACGCCAATTACCGGGATCTGTATGGCTGGTTAATCGGGGCCGCCCTGCTGCTTCTGCTGCTGCGGGTGATCGCCGAAAACACCAGGTATCTGGAGGTACCGTGAGCTTTTCTCATCCCTATCTTCTTTTTTTCGCCTGGGCGGCGGCGGCCCTGCTGCTGGTGGTATTCCTGGGCATGAGCCAGCGCCGGCGTCTGTTGAAAAGATATGCCGCCGATGAAGGACTGACCAGGCTGGCCGGGCAGGTCAGTGCCGGACGGCGATATGTCCGGGCAATACTGGCCGCGGCCGCGCTGGTCTTCATGGTGATCGCCCTGGCCGGCCCCCGTTACGGTTATCACTGGGAAGAGATTCAGCAGAAAGGCGTGGACCTGGTAGTCGCCCTGGACTGCTCCCGGAGCATGCTGGCCGAGGACGTCGATCCCAGCCGGCTGGTGCGGGCCAAGCGGGAAATCGTCGACCTCATCGGCAAGCTTGCCGGTGATCGGCTGGGACTGGTGGCTTTTGGCGGAGACGCCTTTCTGCAATGTCCCCTGACCCTGGATTACAGCGCTTTTAATATTTTCCTGGACGCCCTCACCCCGGATTTCTTGCCTCGCGGGGGAACCAACCTGGGCGCGGCCGTGGATACGTCCATGTCGGCTTTTGATACAGAGGTCGCTTCCGATAAGGCCATTATCCTGATTACCGACGGCGAAAGCACCACCGGCCCGGATCCGGTGGCGGCGGCCAGAAAAGCCGCGGAGAAGGGCGTCAGGTTGTTTACCATCGGGGTGGGCGCCGAGCAGGGCGCGCCCGTGCCGGGTGAAAATGGCGGATTTAAAAGGGACGACGCCGGCAGGATGGTGGTTTCCCGGCTGGATGAAGAGACTCTTGAAAAGATGGCCGCCGTTACCGGTGGTATTTACGTCCGCTCGGAGGCCGGCGACATGGACCTGGACGCCATTTACCAGGGGCAGATTCAGAAGAACATGAAAAAAGAGGTCCTGGAAAGCGGCCGCAAGCGGGTCCGGGAAAATCGCTTCCAGTGGTTCGCGGCCCTGGCCCTGCTGTGTCTGCTGGCGGAAAGGCTGGTGCCGGTCCGGAAAACTTTGATGGTTCTGCTGCTGGCGGCCCTGCTGCTGCCGGCGGGCTCCAGGGTCCAGGCGGCGGGACTTTATGACGAGGTCCGGCAGGGGCGGCAGGCCTATGAACAGGGCGAGTATGAAAAAGCCCTGAAACATTTTATCGAGGCCCAGTTAAAAGATCCGGAAAATCCTCGATTGTTGTATAATATCGGGGACGCTTATTATAAAAACAAGGAATACCAGGAAGCGGCCCGGCATTTTCAGGACGCTCTCAAGCAGGCGGAAGATGATGAGGCTTCATTGCGCCGGAATATTCTCTATAACCTGGGCAACACCCGTTTTAAGCAGCATGATTTTAAAGCGGCCATAGATTTTTACAAACAGGCCCTGGACCTTGACGAAACGGATCAACAGGCCAGAGACAACCTGGAATTGGCCCGCCAGGCCCGGGAACAGCAGAAGAGACAGGAACAGGAACAGGAAAAGAAACGGGAGCAGGAAAAGAGACAGGAGCAGGAGCAGGAACAGGAGAAAGGGCAGCGGTCGGGAGAACAGGAAGAGCAGCAGCCAGATCGAAAAAAAGACCGCGCCGAAGAGTCGGGTAAAGACGGCCGGGACAGTTCCGGTGACCAGCCGGAAAAAGATAAATCCGCTGCCGATGACAAGGAGGCCGGCGATAAATCCCGGCAAACCGGGACGGAGCCGGAGCAGGCCGAAGATGAAAGCCAAAGTGAAGAACAGGCTTCGCCTTCGTCCCGGGATTCCTCCGGAGAAGATGAGCGGGACGGCGACCGGGCCGCCGGCCAAGAGCGGTCCGCGCCGGGCGGCGACACCCCCGGAGCAAGTATCGGAGCCGACCGGCTGAACCGGCTGGAAGACAAGCCCGGGGCCGCCATGTTACCGGCTTATAAGGGCAGAAAGGTGGAAAAGGACTGGTGAAGAAATTTCTTCTAATTATGCTGGTGCTTGTTTCCCAGGCCGGGCCGGTCTTCGGCCAGGAGGTCGGCGTCGAAGCGGCGGTGGACAAAAACGTCATCGCCGAGGGTGAAGCGCTTATTCTGAAGGTGTCCATCCAGGGCGGAGACGGGGAGGTGACAGTCTCCGGAATCAGGGATTTTGAGGTAATCTCGCGGGGAACCTCCCGCCAGTACAGCATCGTCAACGGGGAAGCCACGGCCAGTGTTCATTATACCTACCGGCTGGCACCCCTGAAAGAGGGGCGCCTTCTGATCCCGCCGCTGCCGGTCACCGTGGACGACAAGACTTTTTATACCGAGATGATAGAGGTTATGGCGGGCGAAGACGCGGCAGAAGAAAAGGAGGATCAATCCGGTTCCGCCCGTCCGGAGTTGTTCACGAAAATATCCGTCTCTGATTCCAATCCTTACGTGGGCGAACAGATCTCCTGCCGGGTAACGCTTTACAAGGCTGACTCTATCCGGATCGCCAATGCCGGTCTCACTGAAAAACCGGATTTTAAAGGTTTCTCAGTGGAACAGGTGGAAGACAACCGGTCTTTTACCAGGACCATCGACGGACGCCGCTACCGGGCCACGGAAGTGGTTTATATCCTGACGCCGGACGAAGCCGGAGAATTTGAGGTGGGGCCGGCCGTGATTACCTGTGAGGTGCTTGTCCAGGATGGGCAAAGCGGTGGAAGTTCGCCCTTTGACGCTTTTTTTGATGACTCTTTTTTCGGTCGTTCCCGGCGCCTGGAGCCCCGGCGGCTGCGGGCTGATCCGGTGGCGGTGACCGCCAGGCCCCTGCCCGAATTTGAGGGGTCGGGCGCCTTTTCCGGCCTGGTAGGTGAATTTGATTTGTCGGCGGAAATCGAGGAAACAACCCTGGAGCGGGGAGACTCGACCACCCTGACGGTGGTTGTCAGCGGCAAAGGCAATATCGGGGAGGCTGAAATTCTTGATCTGGATATACCGGAGGAGTTCAAGGTTTATAAAGATTCCCCGCAGCAGGACATCGCCGTCAGTGAAGCCGGCATTTCGGGCAAGAAGACATTTTCCCGGGCCCTGGTGGCTCTGACGCCGGGGGAATACGAACTGGGACCGTTTTCCCTGAACTATTTTGATGTCAACCGGGAAACATACGTGACAGCGGTCACCGAGCCGCGGGCGATTACCGTCAATCCAGGACCGCCGTCCGAGGAAGAGGCGGGGAAGTCTGATCCGGACAGGCGGGAGCGAGAGCGGTCTGCCGGTGAACCTTCCCCCGGTGAACCTGCCGCCGGCAAGCAGGCGGTGGAATTTACCGGCCGGGATATTTTTCCGTTGAAACAGGGACTGGACGCGGTGGAGCACCAGGGCCGTCTTCCCTGGTGGCTGTTCGCCGTCCTGGTGACGATGCCGCTTATAATTTACCTGGCGGCGGCCGTTGTTTTTTCACGTTGGCAGCGTCGTAACCGGCAGGCCGATATCATGGGCCGGCGGGCCAGGGCTGCCTTGAAACAGGCCGCCTCGCGTGATGACAAGGGGCATGAATTTCTGGACGCCCTGTATAAGGCCATTGTTTACGCTGTTTATGCCCGCTCCGGGCGCAAGGGAGAAGCCCTGACCGACCGGGAAGTGGAAACACTGCTGTCCGGGAGCGGTTGTGACGAACGCCTGGCCGGGGAAGTCCAGGCGCTGTTCAGGGAGATTGAGCAGCGCCGTTACGGCGGAGAAGCCATTGACCCGGATCGCGCCCGTAACCTGCTGGCGGAGGTGAAAGGGGTGGTGAGGAGGTTGAGTTCATGAACCGGTTCCAAGTGCTGGTGACGGTAATCATGGTGGGCGTGTTGTGCGGGACGTCCTGGCCGGTCGCCGCCCGGGAAAAGAAGACCCCGGCCCCTCCGGATTTGTCCCGGGTGTTTTTAAAGGGCGTCGAGTCGTATGAAAACGGCCATTATCAAGCCGCGGCGGAAAAATTCCTGACGGTGGCTGAAAACGGGGTGGAAAACGGGCAATTGTACTACAATCTCGGCAACGCTTACTTTAAGGCCGGGGACCTTGGCCGGTCCATCCTCTGGTATGAAAAGGCGCGTCAACTGATGCCCCATGATCCCGAGCTGGCGTTCAACCTGGATCATGCCCGGAGCAGGGTCAAAGACCGGGCCCCGCCGGAAAACAAGGTGGCCCGGGCCGTCTTTTTCTGGCGCTACTGGCTGGGACAAAGAACGCTGATTTACCTGGCCATCGCCTGCAGCGTCGTTTTTTTCGCGGGCCTGTTTGCCACAAGACATTTACGGAAGCGGGTGCCCCCGTTTCTTCTGTACGCCGTGTTAACCCTGGGGATTGTTTTCACGGCCACGGCCGGGTTTAATTATTACGCCCTCCACACCATCCGGCAGGGCATCGTGCTGCCGGGAAGCATATCGGTCAAGTCCGGGTTTTCAGATTTCTCCACGGAATTGTTTGTGCTGCACGCCGGCAGCCGGGTGACCATTGAAAAGCAGCAGAAGGACTTTTACCGCGTCCGCTTTGGGAACGATAAGATCGGCTGGGTGGAAAAAAAGGCCATAGGCGTTATTTAAACCGGATAAAAACAGGGAGGCGGAAAAGATCCGGCCAACTGCCGCGTTCTCTTGAACGCCGGCGGCTGGTCAAGGTCAAATATCATGAAAACGCTTCTTAAAATCACCGCTTCGGTGGTGCTGGTTGTTTTGTTTTTTATAATAGCAGAGTTGTCGCTTCGTTTTTTCGGCTATGGCTACCATCCTTCTTTTATCCTTCCCCGGCAAACCGCGGACGGGACCAGGGCGACTCTCAATCCCGGGGCCTTGTTGTCTTACACCGGGCTCAGCGTGGTCAATTCCAGCCGGGAACCGTTTTTAAATCTTCCCCTTGACAAACCGGACAATAATATCAGGGTGCTGCTGCTGGGCGGTTCAGCCGCCTATGGGGCCTACCAGGTTCCTGATCTCGGCCTAGCCCGCTACCTGGAAGCCATGCTGGAAGAAAAGTTTCCCGATCATACGGTGGACGTGGTTAATCTGGCTTTTCCCGCCCTTAGTTCCAGCGCCATGACGCGGATATTGAAAGATGGCCTGATCCTGCGGCCGGATTTTGTCGTTTACTACGGCGCCGCCAATGACCTGGGCCGGGGGGTGGTCATGCAGTTGAGCGGTCTGCCGCCCAAGGCCGTCTTTGTTTTAGAAGAAATGATATATAGCGTCAAGCGGCTGAAATTATACCAGTTGGCCGTCAATGTCGCCG
>JAWOCW010000243.1:0-9861 GCA_046483615.1 Desulfosudaceae bacterium | reverse complement strand
CTCCTTATTAGAAGATTTACAATAATGGCTTCCAAAAAGATAAGAGGCTTGAACTGCAACCTTAGAGTGAGACAAACAATGCCGTTAGATCTAGGAGTACTAGGGGCTACACTTTAAGTACACTAGTTCAATCAAGATGTATGCCGAAGACGGAGTAAAATCAGTTTTTAAGAAACAAGTGAACCAAGTGTACAAGTAGTTTGGAGCGATGCAATTTTTATATGCACTAGAGGAATTCGGATTTGCCGAAATATTTTTTTCGTTTGCGATTTTACCCTAAAATTTGACCATTGGCTCTCCGGGACCGAAAAAAAAATATTTCTTTTAGAGGAATTCGGTTTTGCCAAAATATTTTTTTCGCTGCATGGGCCGGGCCATCATGATTCCCGGATTTCTGGGGGCGAACATTGAAGGCGCCCTCAATCCCGATCGTCGGGAAGCTCTGGCCGGCAACTGGGAGCAGCTGCCCAAAACCGTTTCCAATATCGGCTCCAGCGCTGAAAACATTTTTGCCTCTTACTTTGATGTGGAAAAGAAACTGGGCAAAAAAGAAATGCCGCATATCCCTTACGGCGCCATCGCTTTCTGTACCCTGATGGACAAGCTTTCCTGCGGCCTGCAGCAGCTCATGGCCGGTGCCAGAAAATTTTCCCTGGACCAGATCTCCCGGACCGACCTTTTTTCCGGCAACCGCGAGACGGAAAGAGAAACCGGCATTCCCCATGTAGCCGAGGCCAATGACGAAACCGCCCGCAAAATTCTCAACAGCTGATGGCCTTATCTTTTAACCCAAGACCTTCCTCTTAAAAAAAGCCCCCCGGTGATCTGACCGGGGGGCTTTTTTTATGGTTGTCTTTTGCTTTTAAACCCATTAATACCTGATTGAGAAATTTAAATTCTGATGCTTCTTTAAAAAATCATCGGACTTTCGGTAATGCCGTCAGGCAGTTATTAACCTGATAAATAAGACACAGGAACATGACCATGGACAAAACCTATACCGTCAACACCTCGGCCCTGGACGGGGAACGCAAAATTCTTTCCGAATCCGGTTACGCTGATAAGGCCATCAAGTATTACCTGGAAAAACCCTACATGGGCGAGCTGCCCGAGGCCGATCAGATTTCCGAGATGATCGGCTCCTGCGGGGACACCATGAAGATTTACCTGAAAATCGATGACAATATCATTACCGACATAAGGTACCAGGTATTGGGATGCCCGGGCGCCATCTCCGCGGCCATGGCCCTGGTAGACCTGGCCCGGGGCAAGCCCCTGGAAAAAGCCCGGACCATTAATGACGGCGACGTGTTTCAACTGCTGGAAGACCTGCCCGCCAAAAAACACCATTGCATCCAGCTGGCCGTTAAAACCTTCCATAAGGCCATTGACGAATACCGGGGAGGTGTCAGCCTCGAGGATTCGGAACCCATGGGTTGCGAACAGGCCTGCGGGGAAGGCTCCGCCTGCGGCAAGCCGCATGTTACCGGCGAATAGTTCAGATTTTTCAGGATAGTCAGTTGGCGGCAGGGGTGCCCGTAACTGGGCCGGATTGATGTTTCCCGCTCGCGGATCGCGATCTTATCGTCAGCCCCCGTGGTCCTTCGATTCAGGGGATTCGGGAAAATTGTGATAATGTTGAATCGGGGTCACCGTCAAGGCATCCCGGGAAATGGCGGCCACGCCGCGGCAAATGGCCCGGGCGCCGGCAATGGTGGTAGCATAGGGGACACCCAGCTTTAAAGCCGCCCGCCTGATCTTAAAGCCGTCCTGACGGGGCTTATTGCCGGTACCGGTGTTAATAATAAGCTGGATCTCGTGGTTGATAATAGCGTCCACCACGTGGGGCCGGCCGGTGGAGACCTTGTGAACAAACCGGACCGTCAGGCCGTTTTCAGACAAAAAATCCGCCGTACCCCTGGTGGCCACCAGGGAAAATCCGATCTCGGCAAACTGCCGGGCCACCGGCAGCACCGCCGCCTTATCATTATCATGGACGCTGATAAACACCGTGCCGGTGGTCGGCAGGGCCTGGCCGGCGCCAAGCTGGGCCTTGGCAAAGGCGCGGCCGAATTCCACGTCAATGCCCATGACCTCGCCGGTTGATTTCATCTCCGGACCCAGCAGGGTGTCCACCCCCGGAAATTTATTAAAGGGCAGAACCGCTTCCTTCACGGAGATATGGGCCGGCACTACCTCCCGGACCAGCCCCAGATCGGACAGACTTTCCCCCAGCATGATCCGGGTAGCCAGCCTGGCCAGGGGCACCCCGGTGGCTTTGCTGACAAAAGGAATAGTCCGCGAAGCCCGGGGGTTGACTTCAATGACATACAATTGATCGTCCTTGACGGCGTACTGCACATTCATCAGGCCGACCACGGACAACTCCGCGGCCATGGCCCGGGTGGCCTCGGTAACCCGGGCCAGGATTTCGGCTGAAATACTGTGGGGCGGCAGAACGCAGGCCGAATCTCCGGAATGAACCCCGGCCGCTTCGATGTGCTCCATGACACCACCGATAACAGTGGTCTCCCCGTCGGAAATGGCGTCCACGTCCAGCTCCACCGCCTCTTCCAGGAACTTGTCGATCAAGACCGGATGATCCGGCGAAGCCAGAATGGCCCGGGCGGCGAAATCTTCCAGTTCAGCCCGGTTGTAAACGATTTTCATGGCCCGCCCCCCGAGCACGTAGGACGGCCGGACGATAACCGGGTAACCGATGGCGTCGGCCGCCCGGACCGCCCCGGGGATATCAACGGCCAGCGCATTGGCCGGCTGGACCAGGCCGAGCTTGGACAGCATGGCCTGAAACAGCTCGCGGTCCTCGGCCTGATCGATATTTTCCGGGCTGGTACCCAGGATGGGCACCCCGGCCCGGCCCAGAGGACCGGCCAGTTTCAAGGGGGTCTGACCGCCGAACTGCACGATCACTCCCGCGGGATTTTCCTTTTCGACGATGTGCAGCACGTCCTCGGCGGTAAGCGGCTCGAAATAAAGTTTGTCCGAGGTGTCATAATCGGTGCTGACCGTGTCCGGGTTGCTGTTGACCATGATGCTCTCCACCCCGGCTTCTGTCAAGGCGAAAGAAGCATGAACGCAGCAGTAATCAAATTCAATGCCCTGGCCGATGCGGTTGGGACCCCCGCCCAGGATCATCACTTTTTTACGATCACCCGGCCGGGCCTCGCATTCGGTTTCATAGGTGGAGTAATAATAGGGAGTGGCGGCCACGAACTCGGCGGCGCAGGTATCCACCAGCTTATAGACCGGCCGGATACCGGCGGCCTTACGGCGCCGGGACGCTTCCTCTTCGGTAAAGCCCGTTATCTGAGCCAGCTGGCGGTCGGAAAACCCGTAGCGCTTGGCCTGCCAGAGGGTGTCCCGGCCGGGGAAACCGTCCGAGCGGCCGGCGGCATCAGCCACCACCTCCTGTTCCATATTAAATATCTGCTCAAACTGGTACAGGAACCAGGGATCTATGGCCGACAGTTCGTAAATTTCGGCTATGCTCAGGCCGATCTCAAAGGCGTGGCGCAGATAAAACAACCGGTTGGAATTGGGTTGGGCCAGTTTTTTGCGAATGGTCTCCGGGTCCGGCAGCGACTCCTCCCCCTCGATCCGGCGACCGTCCGAGCCCCAGCCGTGACGGTCGATCTCCAGGGAACGCAGTCCTTTCTGAACGGCCTCGGCAAAGGTCCGGCCGATGGACATGGCCTCGCCCACGGATTTCATGGAGGTGGTCAGGACGTCCTCGGTTTCCGGAAATTTTTCAAAAGTCCAGCGGGGGATTTTAACGACGCAGTAATCAATGGCCGGCTCAAAGGAAGCCAGGGTTTCGCCGGTAATATCGTTGGGAATCTCATCGAGGGTGTAACCCACCGCCAGCTTGGCCGCGATCTTGGCAATGGGAAAGCCGGTCGCCTTGGAAGCCAGGGCGGAGCTGCGCGATACCCGGGGATTCATTTCAATCACGATCATGTCGCCGTTGTCGGGATTGATGGCGAACTGAACATTTGATCCGCCGGTGTCCACGCCGATTTCCCGGATAATGTCGATGGCGGCGTTCCGCATGACCTGGTACTCCTTGTCGGACAATGTCTGGGCCGGCGCCACGGTGACGCTGTCACCGGTATGGACCCCCATGGGATCAAGGTTTTCAATGGAGCAGATGATAACGACGTTATCGCCGTGGTCCCGCATGACCTCCAGCTCGAACTCTTTCCAGCCCAGGGCCGATTGTTCCAGCATGATCTGGTTGATAAGGCTGGCGTCCAGGCCCTGTTCCGCTATAAAATCAAGGTCCTCCCGGTTATAAGCCACCCCGCCGCCGGTACCGCCCAGGGTGTAGGCCGGACGAATAATCACCGGGAAACCGATTTCTTCGGCAATCGACCGGGCCTGGTCCAGGCTGGTGGCGATGCCGCTTCGCGGAACGGCCAGGTCGATGGCGGCCATGGCCTGCCGGAAAAGGTCGCGGTCTTCGGCCTTTTCAATGGCTTCCAGCGAGGCACCGATCATTTCCACGCCGAACTTTTCCAGGACCCCGTCTTTGGCCGCCGCCACGGCCGTGTTCAGGCCGGTCTGGCCGCCCAGGGTCGGCAGCAGCGCGTCCGGGCGCTCCTGTTCAATAACGCGGGCGAGTACCTCCGGGGTAACCGGTTCGATATAGGTGCGGTCCGCCATTTCCGGGTCGGTCATAATGGTGGCCGGATTACTGTTTAAAAGCACCACCTGGTAGCCCTCTTCCTTCAAAGCCTTGCAGGCCTGGGTACCGGAATAGTCGAATTCACAGGCCTGGCCGATGACGATGGGCCCGGCCCCGATAATCAGAATTTTATGAAGATCTGTCCGTTTGGGCATATTATTCTTTCATCAGGCGGGTGAACTCCGCGAACAGGTAACGGGCATCATGCGGCCCGGGCGACGCCTCGGGATGATATTGCACGGCCAAAGCCCGGTATCCTTCGTGTCGGAATCCTTCAAAAGTATTATCATTCAGGTTGCGATGTGTCTCCCGGATACTGGTTCCGGCCAGGCTGCCGGCGTCCACGGCAAAGCCGTGGTTCTGGGAAGTAATCTCAACCCGGCCGGTTTCAAAATTCTTGACCGGCTGGTTGGCGCCGCGATGACCGAATTTCAGCTTATAGGTCTTCCCGCCCAGGGCCAGCCCCAGCAGCTGGTTACCCAGGCAGATACCGCAGATGGGCCGGAATCCCAGCAGCTCCCGGATGGTGGAAACCACCCCGGTCAGGGGCTCGGGATCGCCGGGACCATTGGACAGGAAAATCCCGTCCGGCTCCAGGCACCTGACAGTGTCCGCCCCGGTCGAGGCCGGTACCACCAGCACCTCGCAGCCGGCCTCTTCCAGGCAGCGCAGAATATTATATTTTACGCCGTAGTCAAAAACGACCACCGCCAGTCGGCCCTGCCGTCGAGGCCAGACACCGGGTTCCAGCCCCTCCATCCCGGCGGCCAGAGGCTCCGGCCGGCCTTTTTCCCAGAAATAGGGCCTGGCGGTGGTGACCTCTCCGACCAGGTCGCGGCCGATCATGACGGGCGTCCGCCCGGCCCGGGCCACCAGGGAATCCGGATCCAGGTCGCTGGTCGAGACGAACCCCCGCATGGCACCGGCTTCCCGAATATGACGGGTCAAGGCCCGGGTGTCGAGTTCGGTAATCCCGAGGACCTGTTGCGCGTCCAGATAGTCGGCCAGGCTGCCGGTGGCCCGGTAATTGCTGAAACGGGGTTGATAAGCGCGCGTTATCAGGGCGGCGGCCTGGATGCGGTCCGACTCCACGTCCTCGGGGTTGACGCCATAGTTGCCGATCAGGGGATAGGTCATGGCCACCATCTGACCGCGGTAGGAGGGATCGGTCAGGATCTCCTGATACCCGGTCATGCTGGTATTGAAAACCACCTCCCCCCAGGCTTCACCACCCCGGGTAAAGCAGCGGCAGGGAAAAACGCGTCCATCTTCCAGGGCCAGCAGGGCTTTCATGTTTTTATGTTTACTCCCGGCAGCAGGTTTTGACCATATCATCGATGTTCCGCAAAGGTTTTCCTGGTTTAATATCATGATATTCAAAGGCGGGGCAACTTAAATTTCAACCGTCCCCCGCATATTTGGAACGGCGATTTAAAAAATCGGCTTCCGGAAAAACCGAGGCCAGTTCCACCGTCAGTCCCGTTGGTAACCTCATGACGGGACTGCTGCCTTATCTCGGGAACTATTTCCTTGACAGATCTTCATATAAAAAAGTAAAAAAATCAGTGCGGCTGTTTTTAAACGACCTTGAATATCCTGACTGATAAAAACCATCCAACAAAGGGAGACCTGGATTAATGAACCCCCTTGCCCAGAGCTTGAACGAAACTCTCGCCGAAAACAACCCCCGCTTGCTGGACATGCTTTCCCGGGTCGGCCAGGAATTGTTTTTCCCCAAAGGTATCCTGAGCCAGAGCGCCGAAGCCAAGGAAAAGGCCCATGCCATCAACGCCACCATCGGCATTGCCAAAGAAAACGGTAATATCATGAACCTGCCCTCGGTCATGGGCCTGATCGGGGGGTTCAGCCCGGAAGAATCCATTACCTACGCCCCCTCTTTCGGCCTGCCCGAACTGCGCCGGGCCTGGCAGCAGGAGATTTTCGCCAAGAATCCCTCCCTGGAGGGCCGAAAGATCAGCCTGCCGGTGGTCACCTGCGGCATCACCCACGCCATCAGCATTTTTGCCGACATGTGGACTGATCCCGGTGACACGGTTCTGCTGCCGGACATGATGTGGGGCAATTACAACATGATCCTGGGCGTGCGCCACGGGGTGAAAATAGAACCTTACTCCATCTTCACCGACAGCGGCGGTTACAATCTGGAAGCCTTTGCCAGGGCGGCCGAAAATCAGGCCGGCCAAAGCGGCCGGGTCATAGCCCTGCTTAATTTCCCCCATAATCCGACTGGTTACACGGTGACCGAAAAAGAAGGCCAGGCCCTGGCCGACATCCTTATCCGTCTGGCCGAAGAAGGTCACCAGGTCATGGCGGTATGCGACGACTCCTATTTCGGTTTATTTTATGAACCTGACACCATGACCGAATCGCTCTTTACCAGATTGTGCGACCGCCATGAAAACCTGCTGCCCATCAAGCTGGACGGGGCCACCAAGGAAAATTACGTCTGGGGACTGCGGATCGGCTTTATTACCTATGGCTGCCACTCCGCGAAAAATTCCGAGGCTGTTTTCGACGCCCTGGAAAAGAAAACCGCCGGCTGTGTCCGGGGCAATATTTCCAACGCCTCCCACCTGAGCCAGTCCATTGTTTTAAAATCCCTGAAGGACAGCGCCTACCAGCAAGAAAAACAGGCAAAATTTGAGCAGCTGCGGGCAAGAGCGAGGCGGGTCAAGGAAGTTCTGGCAGATGACAAATACGCTTCGGCCTGGGAGGTCTATCCCTTTAATTCCGGGTACTTCATGTGTTTGAAGCTTAAAACCGTCAAGGCCGAAAAACTGCGCCGGCACCTGCTGGACAATCACGGCGTCGGCCTGATCGCCCTCGGCGAGCGTGACCTGCGGGTGGCTTTTTCCTGCATCACGGAAGAGGAGGTGGCTCCGCTGTTTGACATCATCCTGCAAGGCATAGAAGAGATCAGCGCTGACTCGTGAGTGGCCCGGGCTGACCCGGACCGCTCATGACCTTCCGGTCCTTCAGTGACCACACCTTAAGATACGGGGCATCAGCCATGAAAAACTTTTATCTCCCGGCCATCATGAGCCTGTTGCTGGCGACCCTGCCGGCGGCGGCGGAAAACTATCTTTTAAACGGCGGCCAGGAATCGGTTATTAACTACCGCATGTCCCAGTCGGTAACGCCGGCGGCTTCCACCCGGAAACTTGTTTTAAGCTTTGTGGAACCGGCCTCCTATTCTTCTCCGACCTATAACCAAAAGGTGGAAGGATTCGACCTGTCCTTCTCCAGCCGGCCGGACAGCCGCGAAAAAACCCGGGACGATCACGGCAACACCATTATCAAAGCCACCTGGAACAACCCCCCGGAACGCCTTACCTCCACCGCGGCCCTGTCCGTGAAGAACAGCGTCACCCTGGCCACCCTGAAAACCTCGGCGCCCTTTCCGGTGACCGGCCTGCCCCGGGAGATCAAGCCCTACCTGGCCGCCACCGACCAGGTTCCGGCCGGGAACGACCGCATCAAACAGAAATCCCGGGAATTGACCGCCTCGGCTAAAACCCAGTTTGACGCCGTCCAGCAGATTCTGACCTGGCAGGTCGATCACATGCGCTATGTTCAGCCGCCGGCAAGATATGACGCCCTGTACGCCCTGGACAGCGGCAAGGGCAACTGCCAGAACTTCTCCCACCTGGCCGCGGCCCTGATGCGGGCGGCCGGCATTCCGGTCCGCATCGTCAACGGGGTCACCCTGAAAGAGCCTTACCACATCAAACAACCTTCCGGCACGCTGGTGATGCGCAACGCCGAAGGCCGCCACTCCTGGATCGAAGTCTATTTCCCGGATTTAAAATGGGTTCCCTTTGATCCTCAGTCCATGCAATTGTTTGTCAGCAACCGTTTCATCCGGGTGGAAGTCGGCCTGGATAACAATGACACCGAAAACGACGGCCTGATCCGCTGGAGCCGGCTCAAGGGCACCACCGGCAAACCATCCTTCCGGGAAGATATCAGCTCCGAATTTTTGTCCGACCAGGTCGAACTGACCGCCCGGAACACCGATTACGGTCCCCGGAACCGGCTTTTTTCGCCCTCGGTAGAAGCCGGTTTTCAGAAAACCACCAAGGATTATAAAGAGCCGGAACCGATCAAGCTGTCTGACGAAGAACTCGACCAGTTGCGTTACACCCGGTCCTTTGTCTTCGGCAACCTGGATTTTCCGGAAGACCTGGACTTTTCCTCGGCCCGGCCCCGGGTGGAGGAAGCGCCGGACGGCACCATGAAAATGGCCAAAAATTTCCTGGTGGAAACGGCCGAATATGTCACTACCCGGGGGCGCAAGTACGCCCAGTCCTTTATCCTGCAAAAGCCCATGCGCCTCAAGTCGATTGGCCTGGCCCTGCACAGCTTCAGCGCCGAGGGCCAGATCTGGGCGGAACTGTTAAAGGATAACCAGGGAATTCCCGGCCAATCTCTGGCCACCAGTAAAATGAGGCCGGTTTCCGGAATAAAACTTTCACCCGGCTACCGCTGGGTGGACTTTGATTTTACCGATGAGGCCGACCGGTTGCCGCCCGGCCGGTACTGGGTGGCCCTGGGGTTTACCGACGGTCCCATCATCAACTGGTTCTTTTCCTACGGCAAGCCCACCGGCCCCCAGGACGGCACCCGCTTTCGAACCCTGTTTGACGAAAAATGGAGCCACAGCCTCAACTTTGAATTCAACTACCGGGTCCGGGGGCTGGTCCCGAAAGACCCGGTCAATCCCGACACCACCTGAAAGGAATGGCCATGATTAACCGCCGGCACGCCACCGGTTCCTTTATCAATAAAGACGGGATCGAAATTTTTCACCAGCGCTGGACGGTCGCCAATCCCGCCGGCGCGATCCTGCTCATCCATGGCCTGGGTGAGCATTCCGGTCGCTACCAGAACCTGCTCAAAGCCATGAACGAGGAGCGGGTCTCTTTTTTCGCCCTCGACCATCAGGGCCACGGACGGTCCGGTGGCAAACGCGGCCATGTCGACGATTTCAGCGATTAGGTGGCCGCCCTCAAGCAGTTCAGGGACGAGATCATCGCCGCCGAAGCGCCCGGCCAGCCCCTGATCTGTCTGGGCCACAGCATGGGCGGACTCATCGCCACCCATCTGGCGCTGTCGCACCAGCAGGACCTGGCCGG
>JAWOCW010000260.1:0-2855 GCA_046483615.1 Desulfosudaceae bacterium | reverse complement strand
CCGGTACGTGAGGAGCGAGGAACTTATCGAAGTCCATGTGGCCTGCCGTGGACGTTATGCCTAGACCGCTGACCCACAACCGTGGTCCAACGAGGGTCCCTTCGTTGATCGCGTTTCGAAGGTCGACGTCGACCCAGTGCCGGCAGGCCACGTCGCGAAGAGTCGTCCATCCGGCCTCCAACGGCTGCGCCTTTCCCAACCTGGGGTATGAGACCGACCGCGATATCGGCCCCGGTGAAGTCATCCGGGTTACTCCGGACGGATTTGAGCAGCTGGTGCCGCCGGGCGAGAACATGCAGATCTGCTCCTTTTTATGGGTCTATTACGGCTATCCCGCTTCCCGCTACGAAGGCATCAATGTTGAAGACGTCCGCTACCGCTGCGGTAACGCCCTGGCCCGCAACGACGACGTCGACATCGACTACGCCGCCGGAATCCCGGATTCCGGGACCGGCCACGCCGTGGGATACGCCAATGAAAGGCAAATCCGCTACAAGCGTCCTTTTGTCAAATACACCCCCACCTGGCCGCGCAGCTTCATGCCCCAAAGTCAGATCACCCGCGACCTGGTAGCCCGGATGAAACTTATCCCGGTGACCGAGCTGATCCGGGACAAGCGCATTCTTTTCTGCGAAGATTCCATTGTCCGGGGCACCCAGTTACAGGACAACGTGCAGCTATTGTTTGACCGGGGCGCCCGCGAGGTTCACATGCGCACGGCCTGCCCCGCCCTGATCTATCCCTGCGATTTTCTGAATTTCTCCCAATCCCGCTCCACTCTTGATCTGGCGAGCAGAAAAGCCATCCAGGAAATTGAAGGCCGGGATGATAAAAACCTGGCAGCTTACGCTACCGCCGGCACGCCGGAGCAAGCCGCCATGACGGAAGCCATTCGCACAAGACTGAAGCTGACTTCCCTCAAATTTCAAGCCATTGACGACCTGGTGGAGGCTATCGGCCTGCCCAAGGAAAAATTGTGCACCCATTGCTGGGACGGCTCCAGCTATTTTTAATCCGGATCAACCCCCGGCCGGACCCGGGAGCTGTGCCCGCCATCTGAAAGGATATTCATCAATCATGACCGAAGACAGTTTCTCTTACACGGTCAAATGCCGCACCTGCCACAAATCATTCACGGTTCAACTGTTTGAAAGCCACGAAAAGAATCTCTTTCTGGTGGACCGGAAAGACTGGTACTGCGAGGCCTGCAAAAAGGAATACGCCCGCCGCCAGACGGAAAAGCTGACGGCGGCGCACGAGTCCCGGGGATTTCCGCCGCTGACCGGTACCCGCAAAATGATCGTCTGGGCGGAAAAGATCAGGGCCGACATGCTCAACAAGGCTGATATCTGGCAGGAACGGCTGACCTTCGCCGATGAGGCCTCGCGAACGCGGCACCAGCAGGCTTTTGCCCTCCTGATGCGGGAATGGCAACAAAGAACAGAAGCCAAATGGTGGATTGACAATCGCCGCATGACGGTCCGGGACATGGCCCGGCGGGTGGAACAGCTCGCCGCCGAAGCAGACACCGAATCAGAGGCCGAATCAAAACAGGATCAGCAATCTCCTCCGGATCAATAAAAAGCCACCCCGGCATACCCCACAAAACTGTCCCCCGGGCTCATGTCATAACTGGTGGCATACTCGGTCAGCATCGCCGAATCGGCGCCGAGCACCCGACCGGCGGCGATAGCCGCGGCGGCCGCGCCGGCGCAGCAGGCGTTGCCGGAAGCAAGCCCTTCTTTTATAACCGCCGACGGCTCCATGGCCACCATCTGATCAATAATGCGGCGGTCTTCCTCCCGGCGCACCCGTTCGTGAGCCTGCTGGCCGGTACCATAGGGCGTCATCCCGAAATTGGGGCCATAATGAGTCAGATCGGTGGACCCGATGACAAGCGCTGTTTTACCAGCCCGGCCGGCCGCCTCGGCCGCGAAACGCCCGATCTCCACGGCCACCGGCGCCGGCGGCACGCCTATCGGCACAATCGAGGCCTGCTCGAAAAAATGTTTAATAAAGGGCAATTGCAGCTCAATGGTGTTGTCCGGACTGAAATTACGGGAATCTTCTGTTTGTCCATCAAAGGCCCGGGCCAGCTCCTGGGCTAAATCGAGGTCCACCGGCAGGACCCCCAGGGGAGTCTCCCAGCCGCCGGCGGTGATGAAGCGGGGCGCCGCCTCCGGAGGCAGATGCATGCCGAAAATAATAACCGTGTCCGGGGGCGGGTCAGACCGCAGCAGGGCAATGGCCCGGCCGGCGATGCCGCCGGAAAACACCCAGCCGGCATGCGGCACAACCACGGCTACCGGCGCTTTTTCCGGAACAGACGACAGGGGAGTGTTTACAAAAGAATTGATCAGGCCCTGGCATTCAGAGGCCGTGCCCGGATACCAGCTGCCCGCAAAAACTGCCTGGCGTATATCCATGACTGTCTCCCTCCTTTTGCCGGGGTGCCAGTTGTCACCCCTTTTTGCGGTTGACCTGTTCCCTGATCCAGTTCAGCCAGGGCTCCAGCCCCTCCTCGGTGGTGGCGGATGTTTTGCAGATGATCATCTCGGGGTTGATTTTATGAATATTGGCCGCCGCCTCCTCAATATCATAAGTCAGGTGGGGAAGCAGGTCGATTTTGTTCAAAAGGGCCACCTGGCAAACCCGGAACATGAGGGGATACTTGACCGGTTTATCCTCTCCCTCGGTGACGCTTAGTACCACCGCCCGGGCGTCTTCGCCGATATCAAACTCGGCCGGGCAGACCAGGTTGCCGATGTTCTCGACAATAATAAGGTCCAGCTCGTTCAGGTCGAATCCGGCCGCGGCCCGCTCAATAACGTGGGCGGCCAGGTGGCAGTCGCCGC
>JAWOCW010000255.1:0-10362 GCA_046483615.1 Desulfosudaceae bacterium | reverse complement strand
CGCCCATAATCCCCTGGACGATGGCGTGGTGGAATTGAAAGACAACCGCCGTTTTCCGGCCGGATCGGCCATCGACCTCGTCAGCCGGGCGGTGCAGGCGGGAGATCCGGCCCGCCTGTGGCAGAACCTGGCCGCGGATAAATCCGGCGGTATCTCCCGGAGATCATTGCCGGCCCGGGAGGATCTGGCCGAAGCCCTGCGGCCGCGCGTGGAAAATCATTTCAGCCGGCTGTCCGCGGCCGCGGATCCGGCTGAAGCCATATCCCTGTTGAACCGTTTTCGCATTTTGTGCGCTCATAAACGCGGTCCTTATGGGGTAGATCATATTAACCGGGCGGTGCAAGCCGTCCTGGCCGGGCAAGGCCTGATCGATTCGTCCGACCGCTTTTACCAGAGCCGTCCCCTTATTGTCGCCCGGAACGATTATCGTTTAAACCTTTACAACGGTGACGTGGGCGTGTGCTGGAATAATGAGGAAGGTTACAGCCGGGCCTGTTTTTTTAACGAGCAGAGGAGTCTCCGCCGGATGGCCCCTCTGCTGCTGCCCGACCACGATACCGTTTACGCCATGACCATTCACAAGTCCCAGGGCTCGGAGTTTGAACGGGTGCTGGTGGTCCTGCCGGAGAAACCGTCACCGGTCTTGACCCGGGAGCTTGTTTATACCGCTCTCAGCCGGGCCGTTGCCGGCGTGGAGATCTGGGCCGGTGAGGAGGTGCTGGAATATGCCGTCGGCAAGCGGCTGAGGCGTTCTTCCGGGCTGAGGGACGCCCTGCTGCTCTAGCCCGGATATTTCATCACCCCGGCCGGGTCTATTCCGGCGGCCGGTCTTTCTCCGGGAACAGGTCGGACAGGCGGCGTTGGACTGCCCCGGCTTTTTCCGGCTGTCCGGTTTGGTAATAGCAGCGGGCCAGTTGCCTGGAAATCCGGTAATAGACCGTGGCATTGGCTGCCGGGGATACTTTTGCCAGGACCCGCTGGAAATCCCGGGCGGCCGGTTCATACTCCTGCCGGGCGGCGTAATATATGCCCCGGTTGTAAATGGCGTTGGGCATAAATTTATCGGAATATGCCTGTCGCGTAGATTCGGCGTTGACGCCCCAGGCGATGACCAGCAGGGTCGTTACCAGGGCGATTTTGCCCGGCGTTTTTGATGTTAACAGAGTTTCCGGCAGCCGCCACAGGGCGTAGCCGCCGATAACGCAGAACAGGGGAACCAGGGGCAGCCGGAAACGGCTGAGAATGTAAAAAATTACCACCGAAAAGATCCCGGCCAGAAAATACATTGCCAGCGGCAGGTGCCAGGGGCGGCGCCGGTCAATAAGGAGCAGGAGCAGTCCGATCAGGGCCAGCGGCGAAAGGATGCCGATGGAAATCGACGGCAGGCGCAGTAAAGAGATAATTTCCTGCTGGGCGTACACATCAATGAATTGGGAGAACTCATAATTAAAAAAAAAGGCGTATAACTTGGAAAAATTCAGGCTGAGCCAACTGGTAAAGTGGCCGGCGATATCCTCGGCCAGAAAAGTCATAAAATGCCCCCATCCCTCGGGAATTCCGGCCAGGATTGCCGCCCAGCTTTCCGACCACTGCCAGCCGATGCCGTCGGCCTGGTGAAAGTGGCTGTTCATCAGCACCCGGCGGCCCTGGCTGGTAATGGAAAATAAACCGCTTCCGGCCAGATAATTGCGAATCATCAGCAGGCCATACAGTCCTGCCGCCGGGGCGGCAAACCAGATCAGATCGCGCCTGTCTTTGCTTCTGAAAAACAGCAGCAATAGGCCGAATACAATAAAAATCAGGTTGTTGGGCCGGCACAGCAAGGCCCATCCAAAGCATAATCCGGACAGGGCCAGGAAACGGCCGGAGCCATCCTGAATGCCCCGGAGGAGGCAATAAAAGCCGGCCGTCAACAGCCAAGTCAGCAGGGCGGCCATAAGCAAAGCCCCTTCATAGCAGAGGGCGGGCAGATACAGGGCGTACAGGAAACAGGCCGTCAGGGCCACCGTCTTTGAAAACAGGCGCCGGGCCAAAAGAAAAATCAACAGGCCGGTCAGCACCCCCAGGCCCCACTGGATGATAATGGCTGCCAGGGCTTCCCCGGGAAACAGCCGGTAAATTATGCCCAGAAAATAGCTGTAGCCGGGGCCCCGGGTAAGGTCGCCGTTTTCCGCCAGGAGATTGCCGGCGGCGATTTGCTGAGCGGTCTGATGGTAATAAGCCTGGTCATCCGGGGGCAGAAAGGTCGCAAATCCGGGATAATTTCGGACCTGGAGGAAATAGCCGCAGCGCAGGCCAATCATGAGCAGCACCAGCAGGGCCAGGGCGGCGCCAAGGGGCCATTTCTTTCCGATAGGATTTATCATCTGCTTTTTTCCTGTCTTTCCCGGGCCAGGCCGGTCTTTATGGAATGGACCTGTTATAATATTTTTTGTGATTTTTGACAAACCGGTTTATAGCTTATGAAAAAGGGGTTGACAGGAGGCACAGATTTTTATAATAGTGAACTGACATGTCAGTTTTCTTGTTTGGCAATTGTTTGACCCGAACCTGGGTGTGAAAATGATTTAATAATAATTTTAATGAAGTGGGAGGCGGCGTATGCTTAACTTCGCGATGTCAAAACAGCAGAAAATGGTAAAAAAAGAGGTCGCTAAGCTGGTCAAGGACCTGGTGACTGAAAACGCGCATGACATGGATGAAAACGGCCAGATCCCGGAGGAATCCATCCGTAAAGCCTGGGATCTGGGTGTTTCGGTCTCTTCGGTGGAAGAATGTTACGGCGGCTTCGGCATGGATGATTCACCGCTGGAAACATCGATCGTTCTGGAAGAACTGGCCTACGGTGACATGGCTTTTGCCATTGCCGTGACCGCTCCGTCCCTGTTTATCAATCCCGTATCCAGGATGGGAACCGAGGCCCAGAAGGAAAAGTACCTGCCGCTCTTTTGTAAAGAGACCTTCGCGCCCTGTACCCTGGCGCTGAATGAACCGAATTTCGGATTTGACGCCACCGAGTTGAAAACCACGGCCGAGAAAAAAGGCCAGGCCTATGTGCTTAACGGCCGCAAAGCCTTCGTGCCCCTGGCGGACAAAGCCTCCCACATCCTGGTGGCTGCTTCGGAAAACGGCCGGAACGAATTGTTCATCGTGGCCGCCGACAATCCCGGCCTGACCATCGGTGAGCGGGAAAAGACCCTGGGCTGTTACGCCCTGGAAATGTTTCCGGTAATCCTGGAAAATTGTGAAGTGCCGGCGGATGACAAGCTCGGCGGCGCGGACGGCTGTGATTATGCCAGCCTGCTGCAGCGGTCGCGGGTGGCCATGTCAGCCATCGCCACCGGCATGATCAACGCTTCCTATGAATTTGCCCGGGAATACGCCAAGACCAGGGAGCAGTTTGGCGAACCCATCGCGTACCGGCAATCCATCGCTTTCATGCTGGCGGAGATGGCCTACGAGGTTGAGGGCATGCGGCTGATGACCTGGAAAGCGGCTTCCCGGCTTGAGGCCGGTCAAGACGCCGCCCGGGAATCCTATCTGGCCAAGATGTACGCCGGTGAAATGGCCATGAAACTGGCCGACTATGGCGTCCAGGTCATGGGCGGACATGGTTATATCAGGGAATACCCGGTGGAACGGTATTACCGGAACGCCCGGGCCATTGCCAACCTGGAAGCGCTGGCCACGGTCTGACCGGCGGTTTTATCCTGATGAAAAAAAGTTTGCTACGATGATTTTTTTACAACACGCATATAAATAAGGAGAGGCCAATGTTAGACCTTGAATACTCAGAAAAACTGGAACAGATCCGGAGCAGCATGCAGGGCGTGGCCGTGGGCATGCTGCGGCCCATCGCCAGAAAATATGATGAAGCCGAACATGAATATCCCAAGGAACTGGACGCCTTCCGCGGCATGGGCGGCGCCATGGGCGGCGGCAAAAAAAAGAAAAAAGACGGTGATAAAAAGAAAAAGGAAGCCTCGGATACCACCAGCAATATCGCCACCATCGTGACGGTGGAGCAGATGTGTTACGGTGATGTCGGCCTGCTATTGACGATTCCCGGCCAGGGCCTGGGCAACGCCGCCATCGCGGCCGTGGCCACCGAAGAGCAGATGGAAAAATTCGGGGACAAATGGGCCGCCATGGCCATCACCGAACCGGAATCCGGCTCTGACTCCGGCTCCATCTCCACCACCGCCGAACTGGACGGTGATGAATGGGTTTTAAACGGTGAAAAGATTTTCGTGACCTGTGCCGACCGCTGCGACGTGGTGGTGGTCTGGGCGACCATAGACAAGGAAGCCGGTAAGGGCGGCATAAAATCTTTTATCGTGGAAAAAGACCGGCCTGGTTTCAAGCTGGAGCACCTGGAGCACAAGCTGGGCATCCGGGCCTCGGATACCGGCACCTTTGTTTTGAACAACTGCCGCATTCCCCGGGAAAATCTTCTCGGCAGCGAGGAGGTCAAGTCAGGCACCGAGGGCTTCAAGGGTGTCATGAAAACTTTTGACAATACCCGCCCCATGGTGGCGGCCATGTCCAACGGGGTGGCGGCCGCGGCCATCGATTTCACCCGGGAAAAACTGACCGAGGCGGGATTTTCCCTGGATTACCAGAAGAACCCCAACAACCTCACCAGCATGGAAAAAGAGTTCTACTGGATGGAAGCCCATCTGGAAGCCATGCGGCTGCTGACCCTGCGGGCGGCCTGGATGGCCGACAACGACATGTTCAACAACCTGGAAGCTTCCATGTCCAAGGCCAAGGCCGGCCGGTACGGTACCCTGATTACCCAGAAGTGCTGCGAATTGCTGGGCCCCCTGGGATTTTCCCGGGAGCACCTGGCTGAAAAGTGGATGCGCGACAGCAAAATTCTGGATATTTTCGAAGGTACCGGTCAGATCCAGCATCTCATCGTGGCCAGAAATATCTTGAACTTGAGCCGAAAAGAGCTTAAGTAAGAAGGGACAACTTTTCGGTAAAAGTATAATAGCCGTCAGAAATTATACTTGCCAACAGGTGGAGAAGTCAGGCCACCACAACTAAATTTATTTGGAGGAGGATCTCATGAAACTGGATGATATCAAGAAAGTCGCGGTTGTCGGTTCCGGCGCCATGGGCAACGGTATCGCCCAGATGTGCGCCATGGCCGGGTTGCAGGTGACCATGGTGGATATCAAGCAGGAATTTATTGACAAGGGTATGGCCACCATCAACAAAAGCCTGGATTTTCTTGTCGGTAAAGGCAAGCTTTCCGCCGAAGACAAGGACAAGGTGCTCGGTAACCTGTCCACCTCTCTCAGCAATTCTGAAGCCGTGGCCGACGCTCAGGTGGTCATCGAGGCGGTTCCGGAAGTCATGGATCTGAAGAAGAAGGTTTTTGCCGAAATTTCGGAAGCGGCTCCGGCGGACGCCCTGCTGGCCTCCAATACCTCCACCATGAGCATTACCGAAATCGCCACGGCGGCTAAAAATCCGGAGCGGTTCCTGGGTATGCACTTTTTCAACCCCGTGCCGGTCATGAAGCTGGTCGAGGTGATTTACGGCGCCCAAACCACCGATGAAAACGTGGACCTGTTGTGCGAACTTTCGCAGAAGATCAAAAAAATTCCCGTCAAGGTGCTCAAAGACTCGCCGGGATTCATCGTCAACCGCATCGGCGCGCCCAACCAGGCCCTGATCAACGCTGTTCTGGACGAAGGCAAAATCAAGCCGGATTTGATCGATGCCGGCATGAAGCAGACGGGCATGCCCATGGGCCCCTTTGAGCTGGCCGATTACGTGGGTATTGACGTTTTCTATCACACCCTTAAATACTATGCCGAAACCCTGTCCAAGGATTATACTCCGGGCAAGACCCTGCAGGATCTGATGGATAAGGGCAACCTGGGCATGAAAACCGGCCAGGGCATTTACAAGTGGGAGAACGGCAAGGCCCAGATCGACACCTCCGAACAGTCCTCGGAAATTACCCCGATGGAGTTTCTGTCCATTCAGATAAACGAAGCTGTCCGGGTTTTTAAGGAAAACATCGCCGAGTCGGTGGAAGATATCGACCAGGCCATGGTTCACGGCATGAGAGCCTTTGCCGGTCCCTTCGCCCTGACCGCCGGAATTGACGCGCAGCAGCTGACGGACGCTCTGAACAAGCTTCATGAACGTTATGGGCTTGATATTTATAAACCTGAACCGGAGATTGTGGACGGTTCTTTTAAGACCATGGGCAAGTAAAAACGGTTCCGGGGTATCCCGGGGATATCCCTGAGATATCCCGGAGACAGGCCGGCGTAAAGCGGGTCTCTTTCCGGGCATGACCGGAATCTTTTGACGGGGAAGTTCGCGCTGACAGGCGGGCTTCCCCTTTTTTTATGTTATACCGGGTTTAAGGCCTGATGGCCTTCATTGGTTAAATTATAATATGTTGTCACCAAGGCCAGGGCCGGTATCGGTAAAAGCTTTCCGATTCCGGTCAGGTCGTCACCCTGGATCCTGATCCGGAAGGCATGACCACACCGGGATTTTTCCGGGCCAAAGTTGTTGACATGCTATTAATATAGATGTAAAATACTATTTTTTTGTATTATGGTACCAAATGTGTTTTGGTAATTATTTGATTTTATTTGTTTTTTTGCTAGGGTATTTAGCACAGTAGGTGTGTTTAATATATATCGGGTTATGGAAGGCTGGGCCGACAGACGATCGTTGGCAGAATGCAACGCGCGTATGCCGAGGCGACAGCCCGTAAATTAGAAAATTTTTTGTTAAGGAGGTTGCTGTGGGTTTTCAAATCGCAAAAGAATCCTATGCCGGCAGCATAAAAGAGATTTCTATTGGCACAGGCGACAAAGCGGTAAAGGTTGGCGGGGAAACGAGTTATCCCTTTTGTTTATTTGAAGGTGAGATGCCGAATAAACCGAAGGTAGCCATGGAAATCTGGGACATGGAGCCGGATGACTGGCCGGAATGGGCCAGAGCGCCTTTTAAAGACGTTTTGACCGATCCCGCTGCCTGGGCCAAGAAGTGCGTAAATGATTTTGGTGCCGAGATACTGGTTGTGCAGCTGAAGAGCACCGATCCCAACACGGTTAATGCCAGCGCCGCCGACGCGGTTGCCACAGTTAAAAAGGTAATGGATGCCGTGGACGTGCCCTTGATTTTGTGGGGCACTACCAATGTTGAAAAGGACGAGGAAGTCTTCAAGAAGATTGCCGAGGATTGCCAGGATGTTCAGTTGACCCTGGGGCCGGTGGAAGAAAAGAATCACAAGGGGATTGGCGCCGCCGCCATGGGATATGGCCACGCCATTGTTTCTTCTTCTCCGATTGATGTCAACCTGGCCAAGCAGGTCAACATTCTCCTGGAAAATCTTGGTATGCCCATGGACCGGGTGGTTATTGATCCCACTACCGGTGGTCTGGGTTATGGTCTGGAATATTCCTATTCGGTTATGGAACGCCTGCGAATGGCTGCCATGGCCCAGGGTGATGATAAGCTTCAATTCCCCATCGTCAATAACCTTGGCAATGAAGTCTGGAAATGCAAGGAAGCCAAGCAGCCGTTTGAAGAAGCTCCCGAGCTGGGTGATCCGGAAAGACGGGCCATTATGATGGAAGCCGTCGGCGCGGTCACTTATTTGATGGCGGGTAGTGACATATTGTTTATTCGTCATCCGGAAACCGCCCGGATGGTCCGCGCTTTTATTGACAGGCTGGTTGATGGTGGCAAGGTTGATGATATTGACGGTATCAGCAAGCTGCTGGATGAACAGAAGCCGGATTATGCCGCCATGTCACCTAAGCCGGATCTGACCATCGAAGAAGAGAAAAAGAAAGCCGCTCCCAAGAAAGCGGCCGCCAAGAAAGCCGCTCCCAAGAAAGCGGCGCCGGCTAAGGAAGAAAAGCCGGCCGCCGAAGAAAAACCGGCGGCGCCGGCTGCCGAAGCTGCCAGGCCGGACCCGGAAGCGGACGCCAAAGCCAAGGCTCAGGCCGAAGCGGATGCCAAAGCCAAGGCCGAGGCGGACGCCAAAGCCAAGGCCGAAGCGGACGCCAAAGCCAAGGCCGAAGCCGAAGCCAAGGCCAAAGCCGAGGCTGAGGAAAAGGCTAAAAAGGCGGCTGAAGAGCGGGAAAAACGTGATGAAGAATTGAAGGCGCTGAGAGCCAAGCGGAAACAGGAACGTGAGGAATTGGCCCAGAAGCGTCAGGATATACATAAATCGCTGATCGATGTTACCCCTGCCGAAGAGCAGAAGTCAGAACTTGACAAGATTCTGGAATCGCTTAATCGGATTCATAAGCGGGCTTAACGATTGAGGCAGCTTGGAAACAAACACCATTTGTATTGTAGTTCGCAAAAACAAATAATATGAGGAGGAACCTCTAATGGCAGAAGAAGGAAAAAAAGCAGCTGCGGCAAAAGGACCGAAGTTGG
The DNA here is from genome assembly GCA_046483615.1 of Desulfosudaceae bacterium. Classification (GTDB taxonomy): domain Bacteria; phylum Desulfobacterota; class Desulfobacteria; order Desulfobacterales; family Desulfosudaceae; genus CAYTQK01. The sequence goes on along the minus strand of JAWOCW010000255.1, from coordinate 1,929 downwards.
CTGACCCTGTCAAGGCGACTATCGATCAGGCCAGCCAGGAATTGATCCGAAGGGCCCAAGAGCTCGGCGTGGAAACTGTCTTTGACCGGGCTGAAAATATGAAGCCCTGTAATATTGGCGCCCAGGGAACATGCTGTAAAAATTGCGGTATGGGCCCCTGTCGTCTTCCCCTTCCCAAAAGCGGTATTGAGGGCAAGGACGAAAGAAAAGGATTGTGCGGGGCCACGGCCAATACCATTGCCGCCCGTAACTTTATCCGCATGATTGCCGGTGGCGCGGCCGCCCATTCCGATCATGGCCGTTGCGTCGCGGAAACTTTTATGGCGGTAGCCAGAAAAGAAACCCATGACTACAAAATCAAGGATCCGGGCAAGCTGGTCGCGGTGGCCGAAGCCTTGGGTATTAAAACCACGGTTGAGACGGACGGCGAAATCAAGGATCGGAACATTGATGAAATAGCCCTGGAAACGGCTGAAAAAGCCATGGCTGAGTGGGGCCAGACCACCGGTGAGTTGACTTATGCCAAACGGGCCCCGGCGGCCTTGTATGAAAAATGGCAGAAGAACGGAGTTATTCCCAGAAATATTGACCGGGAAATTGTGGAGATCATGCACCGGACTCATATTGGAGTGGACCAGGATTACCGTAATCTGATGCGTCAGGGCACCCGGGCGGCTATTGCTGACGGCTGGGGCGGTTCCGTGCTGGCCACTGATTTGCAGGATATAATTTTTGGAACACCATCTCCGGTTGTGGGCGAAGCTAATCTGGGTATTATGAAGGAAGACCACGTTAACCTGATTGTGCACGGTCATGAGCCGGTCCTGTCAGAAATTATCGTGGCCGTGGCCCAGTCCGAAGAAATGATTGAGTATGCCAAAAAGAAGGGTGCCAAGGGAATCCAGTTGGGTGGTATCTGTTGCACGGCCAATGAATTGCTGGAACGTCACGGAATTCCCACGGCGGCTACCTTCCTGCAGCAGGAACTGGCCATTATTACCGGCGCCTGTGACGCCATGGTGGTCGATATCCAGTGTATCTTTCAGAATCTGGCCAACGTGGCCGAATGTTTTCATACTAAATTGATCACCACGCATCCGCTGGCCATGATGGAGCAGGACAGTGTCCAGCATATCGAATTTGATGAGCATACAGCTCTAGAGGATGCCAAGAGGATTGTCAAGATCGCCATTGATAATTTTGAAAACAGGAAATCCGAAGTGATGATACCCAAGCAGAAAGCTACCCAGGTGGCCGGCTTTGGAGTGGAATCAATTAATTATCATCTGGGTGGCACCTTCCGCGGTACCTATTTTACATTGAATGACAATATCATCAATGGTCGTATTCGCGGCGTGGCCGGAGTGGTAGGGTGCAACAACGCTCGGACCCGTCATAATGAGGGGCATGTAGAGGTTGTTAAAGAACTGCTGCGAAATGATGTGCTGGTATTAACTACCGGTTGTAACGCCATTGCCTGTGCCATGGAAGGATTGCTGACACCTGAGTCCGGCCTGGTTTTCTGCGGTCCGGGATTGGCCGAGGTCTGTGAGACCGTTGGTATTCCGCCGGTATTGCACCTCGGTTCCTGCGTGGATAACAGCCGCATCCTGCTGGCTGCCACGGAAATGGTCAAAGCGGGCGGCCTGGGTGATGATATTTCCGATCTGCCGGTAGCCGGTAGCGCTCCGGAATGGATGAGTGAAAAGGCCATCAGCATCGGCCACTATTTTGTCGCCTCCGGCGTTTATACCATCTTCGGCGTGACTCTGCCGGTGTCAGGCGCGCCAGTCTTTAAAGATTATATTTTTAAAGATTTTGAAAAGCTTTACGGCGGCATGTGGGATCTGGAAGTTGATCCCATCAAGCACGCGCAGAAGATGATCGCTCATATCGACAAAAAGCGTCAGGCCCTTGGTATAGACAAGG
>JAWOCW010000141.1:0-3365 GCA_046483615.1 Desulfosudaceae bacterium | reverse complement strand
CTTGGAAGTCCAATTGCCGCATGGCGGTCGGCTTCGCTGGGAGGCGTCATGTCTCGCGCACGTCAGGGGCGAACCCCGGCAAGCCTATTTATAATTATCATGTTTGATTGGTTGAAAAAAATCTTTCCCGGCGAGGGTAAAACCAAAAGGCCGGCTGGCGACCGGGGAATCATGGTGTTTGAGCACACCAGCGCCGTGATTCAGGCGGAAAACCTGCTGAAGGCCGCGGACTGGCCGGTTCGCGTCATGGGGCCGCCGCCGGAAATTCAGACCGGCTGTGATCTGGTTATTGAGTTCCCCTTGATTGAAGAGCTCAATATTGTTCGTGAACTGCAACAAGCCGGGATCTCCTTTGTTCAGATCGTGCCGGTAACCGCCCCCCTGCTGGCGCCGGTGGATCTGTTTCAGACCACGGATTTCGGTGCTTATGTCATGGTGCGGGCCGCCAACATGAAAATTACCGTGGAAAAGGAAACCCGGCTGATCGTCAACATATCCGGGGGCGGCTGCCCGGATGTGCCCTTTCTGGCCTGGGAGATGGTGGGCAAAACCCTGGACGAAGCCCCCCGGCCCAGGGCCATCGGTCACACCCTGTGCGGGTATGCCCTGGACCTGGCCTTCGAGGAGATGATACGTCAGTGTTAACCATAATCGGAACCGTTCCGGACGAATCTTTTCCCCTTTGCCATGGCCCGGCCGCGCTGGAGGGCGGTAACCTGCTGGTGGACGGCCTGAGCGTGCCGGTCAACCGCGGCACGCCGGCTCTTCTGGGGGCCGCGATAGCGGCCTCCCAGACCATCAACGGGCCGGAAATATACGCCATGCTGGTGGGCGACACCGGAACCGGCCGCGGCAGCCGGAAGCTGTACCGGTTTCTGGCCGAAGCGCCGGAGGCGTGTGGATCTTACCGGACACCGACAACACTGACCTTTCATTATCTTCAGCCGGATGTGGACTGGCACAACAAGGTTCTGTTCGCCGTGGATGCCCTGCCAAAGCGGCCCCTGCTTATCGCCGACGCCGGTTTCATGTACGCGGCCAAAATGAGCGGCCAGGCCAGGGCCTATGACATGTTTACACCGGATGCCGGAGAGCTGGCCTTTCTGGCCGACGACATGGCGCCCCACCCTTTCTATACCCGGGGATTTATTTTAAACCAGCACAACAACCTGCCGGAACTGATTCTTCAGGCCTGGAAACACGACAACGCCGCCGACTATCTGCTGGTCAAGGGCGGCACCGACCACGTGGCCAGGCAGGGGAAAATCATCGAATCCGTTGATTCCCCGTCTGAGCCGGCCATGGAGGCCATCGGCGGCACCGGTGACACGCTTACCGGACTGGTCTCGGTACTGTGCGCCATGGGAATCGCTCCCGCGCGGGCGGGCCTTGCCGCGGCCCGGGCCAACCGGTTGGCCGGCAGCCTGGCCGCCCCCACCCCGGCCACCCAGGTCATGGAGCTGATCAAAAAGATTCCCCGGGCGCTTAACCGCGTCGGAATCATGGATTGATATTAGCGGCCATTCCTGCCATATTCCGGTTAAGGAGAAACGTTTTTTATAAGCACCGCCATGCCGGAGGGATTTATTGTGTGGTATGTGTATATCTGCGATCGGGAGGGGCAGTTGCGGACCGGCTTGACAGCCACGCCGCCGGAGCAGCTGGCGCAGCACAAAGCCCGTTTGCTTTATTACGAAGAGTTTGCCGGCAAGCAGGCGGCCACGCGGCGGGAGCGGGAGATCAAGGGCTGGCGGCGGGAAAAAAAGGTGGCTTTGATTGAAGGTGAGCGGTAGCTCTTCAGCCATGCTTTTCGGTCAGGATGCGCGGCCATGATTTTCAACCATTGACAGCTGCTTTCCTTTTTCGGTATTATTATCACATATCTCATTTTCCACGAATATCACGAATATATCACGAATATAATTGACGTAGCCATGAGGTTTCGTTCCCGGCGGTAAAGATGGTGGCCGGGAGGCGGTCTTCCTGTTGTCCTTGTGATTCTTCTCCCGAAAAAAATGAGGGGGCGAAAATTTTTCGGGAAACCTTGATCTGGATCAAAGAAAAACGGCAGCTCCTGCCGTATGATCTGACTCATCATCAACAACAAACCAACACTTTCAAAAGGAGGCTGTCATGTTTTGTTTTCAATGCCAGGAAACGGCGAAGAACCAGGGCTGCACCGTCAAGGGCGTCTGCGGCAAGCCGGAAGAAACCGCCGATTTGCAGGACGTGCTCATCTACGTCTGCAAGGGTATTGCCGTGTACGGCGAAAAGCTGAAGGAACAGGGCACGGTCGACCGGGAAGCGGGCCGTTTTATCTGCCAGGCCCTGTTTACCACCATCACCAACGTGGCCTGGGATGACGAGGTTATTATCGAGCGCGTTAACCAGGCCCTGCAGGCGCGGGAGGCGGTTAAGGCCAAAGCCGGGGAGGCGGCCGGGGGCGACCTGCCAGACTGCGCCACCTGGACGCCGGCCGGCAAACAGGACATTATGGACAAGGCCCTGGCCGATGAGATGCGCATCACCGCCGACGAAAACGAGGACGCCCGCTCCTTGCGGCAGATGCTCATCATCGGCCTCAAGGGCATTGCCGCCTATGCCGACCATGCCGCTATCCTGGGGCATGAACAGGACGATATCTACGGCTTTATCATGGAAGCCCTGGTCTCCACCACCCGCGACCTGTCCGTGGACGAGATGGTGGGCATGGTCATGAAGGCCGGGGAAATCTCCGTTAACACCATGGCTTTGCTGGACGAGGCCAACACTTCTGCTTACGGCCACCCGGAAATCACCGAGGTCAACCTCGGCGTCCGGGACAACCCCGGCATCCTCATCTCCGGCCATGATTTAAAAGACATGGAGGAGCTGCTGGCCCAGACCGAGGGCACCGGCGTGGATGTTTACACCCACGGAGAGATGCTGCCGGCTCATGGCTATCCGGAGCTCAAAAAATATGACCATCTGGTCGGGAACTACGGAGGCGCGTGGCAGCGGCAGCAGAGCGAATTCGATGAATTCCCGGGCGCCATCCTGATGACCACCAATTGTCTGATGGAGCCGAAACAGAGCTACAAGGACCGCATATTCAGCGCCGGTCCCGTCGGGTTCCCTGGCATGGAGCACATTGACGACGGGGATTTCTCGCCCGTGATCGAGGCGGCTAAGAACGGCGAGGGATTCACGGAAGACGCCGAACCGCAAGAAATCACGGTCGGGTTCGGCCGCAACGCCGTGATGAACGTTGCGGACACCGTGGTGCATGCCGTCAAAGGTGGTGATATCCGTCATTTCTTCCTGATTGGCGGATGCGACGGTGCCAAGCCGGGACGCAACTATTACACCGAACTGGCGGAATCGGT
>JAWOCW010000138.1:0-5598 GCA_046483615.1 Desulfosudaceae bacterium | reverse complement strand
GTGGAATAAAGGCAATTTTATATCAAAAAATTTGATAATTATGATTTTAAAAATATCATTCCAGGAAGGTTTGTCAAGTTTATTTTAAAACTAAGTTGGCTAACTCGCCCGGAAGACTGCTTCCATTTTCCCGGAGGGGAAGATCTGGACAAAATGGGATTCAAGGATATTGACGAGGCGGGATGGCCAAGTAAAAAGTTCAAGATCAGCTGACAAGCGGGGCGTAGCAAATCTCGAGGAATGGAGCGTACTCAGCAGTACGTGACATGACGAGGGGTGAAGCGCAACGAAGATATTGGACTTCCAAGGAACTTCCAAGTTACTTTCTGCAAAAATACCGCCGCGGCGGGGTTGGAAGCTTTTTACGAAGCCATCAACTTTGATTTTCTTTATTGATCTTCACCCATCGGGCTGCGGTCAGGGGCCGACTGCCTCCGCTCACTTTCCTGGTGCTCCTGGACCAGGGACTGTTTGGCCTCCCGGATGGCGTCCCGGCGCTTCATGGCCGCGGCCTGGTCACCGAACATGTCCTGCCGCAGGCGTTCTACCTGACCGTCTTTTTCCTCGGCAGACAAGTCCGGATTCTCGGCAATTTGCCGTTTTTTTTCATAATAATCCATCTCCTTTTCTTGTTCCGCCTGCTGCCTCGATTCCAGGTCCTCCAGCTTCTTCACCGTTTCCGGTGGAAAATAACGGTCGCGGAGGCTGCGTACGCGGTCCTGGCGCTCAGCCGCCGAGACGGCCTGGCCCAGATCCTTTTCATGCAGGCGCAGGGCCTCCTGGTAACGCCCATAAGGATCATCCGCCCGCAGAGTATCGGCCGTCTCCTCCCCCCACATGTCCTGGTCCAGCTGCCGGAGCCGCTCCTGTTTTTCCTCGGCATAGAGGCTGCCGTCGTTGACAATGGCCGCCCGACGCAGGGAATACTCCTTTTCCTTGACCAGGCCGCCATAGAGACGGTCGGCCAGGTCTTCACCCAGCACCTCCCGCCGGTACTCCTGGATTTCCCGCAGCAGGGCAAGGCCCTCTTCCGCTGAGCTAACCGGCCCGAAGTCCGCGATCAGATCGGCCACCCCGGCTTCGCAGTCCACGTAGGCGATATAGTTATCGTAGAGCCGCCGCGCCTCTTCGGCGGGAAAGCGCGCGAAGATGCTTTCCCGCACGGCGGCCAGGTGTGCCTCCCGGCTTTCGGCCTGCCGGAATTCGTGGCCCAGGTGAGAAAAATATTCCAGGGTCATGCCCGATCCGACAATCATCTCAGAGAACAGATCCCGCAGGGCCGACCCCTCTTCTATCTTTTCGGCCGTTTCCGCGCGGGAGGCGGCAGCAGCGTCAGCTTCTCCGGTCTTCATCCCGGCCGGCAGGTCCGGCGTTTCTTTGACCTGGCCCAGGGACGGTCCGGTTGTCTTGTCAAAAATATATTCCGGCTTGTCCGGGTCGGACTGTCGGAGAAACAGGGCCAGCAGGCCGACCAGCAACAGGAGACCGGCTGCGGCAGTAATTTTCCGGAACATAGGATCAGACCTCTCCATTCAATAAAAAACAGGGGCTGCCGTGAGGCCGCCCCTGGTTTGGTTCAACTGATTCGAAAATCCAGCTTCAACTTGTCATGATCATTACAATCCCCGGCCTTTCAGGTCTTCGACCAGGTCCACGAAAAACTCCGGCGCGTCATAACCCGGGGTGACCCCGAAAAGATGGCCGACCATGTTGAGATGGTCGCAGCCGGGGCTGTACCAGGCGGCGTCTTCCACGCCGCGGAAGTTACCCCACTTGGCGCTTTCCACGCTGACCAGTCCGTCATTGGCCCCTTCTTCGGCCAGCATGATCAGCCAGGTCGGCTCAAGCACAAGGCTGGGACAGCTGGTCTTGGCCTTGGCCGCCCAGCTCTGGTAGTAGACGCCGGCCATGTCCGGGGTATTGGGATTGAAGGTTTCGGTCATGTAATCAGTACACAGGTCATAGCCGTTGGCCAGGGAATCGGGATTAGTATCGCCCATAATATAGGCATAAATCAGGTCCAGGGTTCCTCCGCCCAGGTCCAGCAGCCAGTCGGGCATTTCATACATGATCAGATCAGCGATGGCGCTGCCCCGGTGGGGGCCGGCCAGGCTGGTGTGACTGGCCACATAGGGGGCCAGGCCCAGATTGGAAATGGCGTAGCGAGTATAGAGGCAGCCGTGGGAATGACCGATAATATTGGCTTTATCGGCGCCGGTCACTGCCAGAATCTCCAAAAACTGCCGTTTGAAATCAGCCGCCTTGTTGGCGGTGGTATCCATACCATTGACCGAGGTTTTGTAGACGGTCGCCCCTTCCTCTTCCAGGGCCTCCTGTATCCCCCACCAGCTATCGACGATACCGAGGACTTCGGCGGAAACACCCATACCATGGGCCAGAATCACCGGATAACTGGTATCGCATTTGTCGGGATTGCTGCCGGCGGCCAGTGACGGACCGGCCAGGCCAATGGACAGGATCAGGCAGGTAATCGAGATGATAAAAATTCGCTTCATGGTGTACTCTCCCCCAGGATGTCATTTACATTTATCCGGCCGCCACCCCAGCGGCCGGATAATAAGCAATGCGATCAGGGCAACCCGGCTTTATCCGTAATTGTTGACCGGATATCCGTGGCTTTCCGTCACCCCGTGGAGGAGGGCGTTGGCTTTTTCCTGAACTTCAGTGTTTATGTATCAAAACAAAGTTTATGGCAAAATACGCGGATATGTCAAGGACACTCCCGCGCCTGGGGGAAATCAGGCCCTTAACAAACTGATCTTCGTTAATTAAAAACATTAACCCGGATATTTCCCGAGTCGATTAATTAAGGGGGAGGCGAACTTTTTATGGTCTGCCGCTGCCGGCCGCCTGTTACTGATGCAACTGACCGGCCAGCTCGGCCACGCGCCGGCCCAGGAGGCGGCCGTTTTCCCGGGCGGCCTCGTCCGGCGCGCCCACGCAGGCGGTGCCGTAGTGGCCGGTGGCGGCCAGGGGATCGCCCACGATGACCATGCCGTAAATCAGCAGGCACTGGATGATGCCCAGCATGGTGGTTTCCTTGCCGCCGGTGGCATCCCCGGAGGTGGTAAAGGCCGCTCCGACTTTGCCCTCCATCTTCCGGCGAATACCGACATAATCATCGAAAACCCGCTTTAAATCAGCGGCCATGCCCCCGAAATAGACCGGAGAGCCGGCGATGATACCACTGGAGTTGACAAAATCATCCTTGGTCACCTCCTCGGTGGACTTGACCAGGCCTTCCGCACCGTCAACCTCGTTGACGCCTTTGGCGACGGACTCCGCCAGCTGGCGGGTATTACCGCCCTTGGAAAAATAAAGTACCAGTATCTGCATGACAAACCTCCTTTGCTCTGATTGGCATTATCTATTTAAAATAATCACCCTGACAGCTTCGTCAAGGCGACCTCCTCCAGGATGCCACCAGTCCGGCGACAGAGGCCGCCCGCGCCGGCCTGCTTTGACCGGCTATTATCTCCGGCATTAAGTCCGGCATTATCTCCGGCAATTGTCTCCGGCAATTATTTTCAAAAATCGGAATATCTGCTATATTGGATGAGAAAATGCCGGACAACCTGGACCGACCGCGCCAGGCGGACCAGACCATTATAAGGGGGAGCCATGGAAAACACCTGCACTTTTACGGATTTTATGAAATCCCTGAAACCCTGGCTTTCCCGGGACTATATCCGGGAGGCGGCCATGGATGACCAGGGCGGCATCCATCTCAAATTTACCGACGGCATCACCGATATTTACCGCGTCACGGATTGTTCCGCCAGCCAGATCCAGGAAATCGCCGCCCTGCTCAAACAAAAGAACATTCCCGTGAGCCCGAACCTGTAACCCTTAACCTGCAACCTCGAACCCTTAACCAGTAACCTAAAACCTTTAACCCCAAACCTTTAACCCCAAACCTGCCAAGAGCCAGCTTTGACGAATACCTCCGAACCCAACCACAAGCGTCATCCGCGGATGCATGAATCGGTTTTTCTGGCAACGGGCGCCCGTGTCTACGGCTCGGTTCGCCTGGCCGCCAACGTCAGCGTCTGGTTCAACGCCGTGCTGCGGGCCGACGAAGGCCCCATTGATGTAGACAAGGACACCAACATCCAGGATAACGTCACCATCCACAGCGACCTGGACACGCCGGTCATCATCGGTCCCGGGGTAACCATCGGCCACGGCGCCGTTATCCGCGCCTGCCGCATCGACGAAGACGTCATGATCGGCATGAACGCCACGGTCATGTCCCACGCCCACATCGGCGCCCACAGCATAGTCGGCGCCAACGCTTTCATCCCCTACAACCAGACCTTTCCTCCGGAATCGCTGATCATCGGCGCTCCGGCCCGGGCCATCCGCCAGTTGACCGAGCAGGAGCTGACCTTTAACAAGCTGGCCGTGGATTCTTACCAGGACCTGGTCAAACGTTACCGCTCCGGGGAAATCACCGGCGTATCAGGATAACCCGGATATTTCATGAGATATCCTGGTTAAGGACCGCCGGATCTTCCAACCGGGGATCCGCCCGCAAGGGGCAGACCCCCGGTTGAAGCCGACTTACTTTTACTTAAATAGGTCCACGCTGTCCAGCCGATCGAGAGCACCGGCTGAGAACATGGTGTTGACCAGTTCCGGCTTCTCTTTTTCTGTGGCTTCAGTAGTTGTTCGTACCGGACTGAAATCAACCCCCTTACTGACGGCCCGCAGGTAATCCTGCTCCGAACCGCTCAGCATGGTATTAACGTACATTTTTTCCTTTTTTTCGGTGACCGTGGTTTCCGGCGTAAAATCGTAACCCTGGTCCACCTGGGACAGATATTCTTTTTCCCGGGCGTCAAACATGCTGTTGACCAGCGGATCCGCGCCGGCGGCGCCCAGGCCGCCCATCACCACAAATGCCATCGTAACCGCAATAATCTTTGTTCGTTTCATGATCCTTCTCCTTTGTAATAAATGGTTGGTTGTTATTGCCTTTTCGCTTTTCCTGTTGCAGTTCTGGTGCCAAGTTTTATGTCTAAATATTTCAGTTAGTTATACAAGAAGAATGGTTTTTCTGTTATATTTGACAAATTAACTTTCATATAAGATAATTTTAGGTTACAATCTGTTAAATATGACGGAATAACTACCAAGCGGTGATACCCCCTATGCCAATTGACGAAAAAGAATTTTTTCAACAAGCTACCATCCGCATCTGCGGCACCCTGGAAGTGGAGCGGGCCCTGAGCAACTGCTTTGAGTACCTCAAACAATTCATCGACCTGGACGCCATCTATCTGCATTTTTTCGATCCCGGGCGGGAATCTTCCGTGGTGCTGGCGGAAGCGGATCATCAGGGCGGCCGAAAACGGGACCTGTCCATGACCGTGGAGCCCCACCTGGTCAAAATCATTAAGAATAACGAAATGCCCGAGCTGCAACTGATGAACCGGGCCAATGAGCATCATATCGGCAAGCTGATCCTAAGATCCGCCGGAGTTTCTGACCCCTGTTCCGTTATCATGATGAGGCTGGTGGTAGACGATGAATGGCTGGGCGGGGTTACCATCGCGGCCTTTGGCTGGGATAGGC
>JAWOCW010000411.1:0-4848 GCA_046483615.1 Desulfosudaceae bacterium | reverse complement strand
GTGAATTTTTTCGATACTTAAATGGTGAAAAATCCTTAAACAGCCAGTTACAATTTGTATTTTAAAAAAGAACCTGAAATTATTAATAACTAATTGAAGTTTATTCATTAACAAACTATGATCGAAAAAATTCATGAAATATCCGGGCTAACCGCCGATGGCGGACATCAATTCCGGGATATCAGACTCGTGTTCACCGAAATTGTCACCGGAAGCTCCAGCGGAACTATCGCGAGAGTTGCCAAAACCGCTTTTCGGTTTGACCGAAGCTGCCTTTCGCAGCAGGGAGGCTATCTTGATGTTGGAAGAACCATCCCGCAAAGACGGCTTAACCGGTACCGCCACATCCGATAATAGACAAGGCCTGAGTTGCCCGTCAGCCGTTAACCGCAGCCGATTGCAGGTATGACAGAAATGTTTGCTGATGGGACTGATAAAACCCACCTCACCCAGGCCGTCTTTATATCTGAAAAGTTCCGCGACATTGCTGTTGTCCGCCGGAACCACCGGATAAAGCCGAAAGCCGCCTTCCCGGGAAAGACGCTCCTTAATCACGGGCGCCATGACCTGGCGGTTATGATCCAGCCGATACTTGCTGGAAGGCATGTATTCAATGAACCGGACATGTAAAGGATAATGGCGCGTCAGGTCGGCGAATTGAACCACCTCTTCATCATTAATCCCCCGCATAACGACCATGTTGATCTTGACCGGGGCAAACCCGGCCTCAAGGGCGGCCAGGATGGCATGCCAGACCTTGTCAAAGGCGTCTCGACCGGTAATAAGTTTATATTTATCGCGGCTCAGGGTGTCCAGACTGATATTCAAACGACAAACTCCGGCCTCCTGGAGTTGAGACAGATATTTATGCAGCAGGAGCCCGTTGGTTGTTACCGAAACATCCTTGATACCCGGTACCCGGACCACTTTTTTTATAAACCGGCAGACGTCTTTTCTGACAAAAGGCTCGCCACCGGTGATGCGTATCTTGCTGATACCGAGCTGGCCGCCGATTTTGACCAGCCGCAGCAATTCTTCATAAGTTAAAATTTCATGAGCAGGGAAATACCGGGAAAAATACCAGCGCCGGCAATACAGGCAATTCAAATTGCATCTGTCTGTGACCGATACCCGCAAATAGGACAGTTTCCGGTGATAACTGTCCCTGATACATGTGTGCCCTCCCATATCAGCCCCCTCTTTTTTTGACCGGATATTTCCCGATTCAACCCAACGCTGCCGACCTGGGCAATAGGTCTTACCCAAAAGTAAAAAGCACTACTTTAAACTTTTAAGTTACCCCTGTTTTTGTGTCAAGGTTTTTTTTAATCGGTTTTTTTAATCGGACAAAAGACTGAAGCCGCCCGAGGGGGGAATATACGGGAATCCGGCATATTTCTATCTGGCTATTCCGGCCAACCAGCCCGCTGGGGAAAAGATCAAGAGCAATTTATGACGGCTTCACAAAAAGTAGTCTCCGGGAGGGTTTGGACTTTACGAAGCCAGCAAATATGGTATTTTAAAAATGTTACCAGGAATTTGTTTAATATTATAATTTCATCAGGATATCATCAACCATTTTAAAGAAAATGAAAGGCTGTAAACTGTCGAAAAGAGTCCTGAATTGGACCCCTTCATCGGTTACAGCCGGCCTCGATATCACAAAAATGTAACTTAAAGTCCCCTGCGGGGAGGGATGTCCAGGATTGCCGCTGATACCAAAAAGACGATGACCGGCTTTAACCCGAATATTTCATGAAATATCCGGGCTAACCCGGCCTGGTAATTTATGACGCAACCGGACAGTTTCAATAAAAATTACATTTTTGATATAAATATGAAAAATATTACAAAAATGAAATCTTCACCGCGGCTGGCTGCGACCGAAACGAAAGCAACAAATACTGTTTTTTCAAATATTTAATATTCAACCTGGGGGCTGGCACGCATATTGCTTTGATAAATACCGACAACATATGATGCCGTCAGACCGCATCAAACCTAATCAGACTTTGCTATCAAAACAGGAGAATGTCATGATGAACTGCCAAACCACCGATGATGTAAAAAAAATCGTCAAAGACAAAGACATCAGTTTTATCCAGTTCTGGTTTACCGATGTCCTGGGAACCCTGAAAAGCTTTGCCATTACCCCGGACGAGCTGGATGAAGGCATTGAAGAAGGCATGGGCTTTGACGGCTCCTCCATCGAGGGGTTCGCCCGGATCGAAGAAAGCGACATGATCGCCAAACCAGATCCGACCACCTTTCAGATGGTCCCCTGGCGGGGCCAGGGGGAACGGCCGGTGGCCAGAATGTTCTGCGACATTCTCCAGCCCGACGGCACCCCTTATGAGGGTGACCCCCGCTATGTCTTGAAGCGCCTGCTGAAAAAAGTGGCCGACCGGGGCTACACCTTTTTTCTGGGGCCGGAACTGGAATACTTCTATTTTAAAGATAACACCGGCACCGAGATTCTTGACAAGGGTGGCTATTTTGACGCCCGGCCGGTGGACATGGCCGGTGACCTGCGACGAGAGACCATTTTCGCCCTCCAGTCCATGGGCATCCAGGTGGAGTACAGCCACCACGAGGTGGCGCCCAGTCAGCATGAAATCGATCTGCGCTACGCCGAGGCCCTGAAAATGGCCGATACCACCATGACCTACCGCATGATCGTCAAGGAGATCGCCCAGAAAAACGGCTATTACGCCACTTTCATGCCCAAACCGCTTTTCGGCGAAAACGGCAGCGGCATGCACGTTCACCAGTCTCTTTTCAAGGACGGCAAAAACTCCTTTTACAGTGCCGACGAAAAGTACAATCTCTCGGAAACGGCCCGGCATTACATCGCCGGCATGTTAAAGCACGCCCCGGAAATTACCGCCCTGTGCAACCAGTGGGTCAACTCCTACAAGCGACTGGTGCCGGGTTATGAAGCGCCGGTATACGTCTCCTGGGCTAATCGCAACCGTTCGGCCATGATCCGGGTGCCCATGTATAAACCGGGCAAGGAAACAGCCACCCGCATGGAATTCCGGGCGCCGGACCCGACCTGCAACCCCTACCTGGCCTTTGCCGCCATGCTCGGCGCAGGCATGGAAGGGATCGACAACAAGTATGAACTTTGCGATCCCGTGGAAGAAGACATTTTTGAAATGACCCCGGCCGAAAGAGAAGCCAAGGGCATCACCGAACTGCCGGGCAACCTTTACGCGGCCATTATTGAAACCGAAAAGAGCGAACTGGTCCGAAAGGTTCTGGGAGACCATATCTTTAACAAGTTCATCGAGAACAAAAAAATTGAATGGGACCGCTACCGGACTCATGTCAGCCAGTTTGAAATTGATGAGTACCTGCCGAAACTGTAACAGGTGCCGGCCGGCTGCTCAGGCGGGCTGACCCGCGACCGCGCCCGAATTTATTTCGCGCCTCCCGCCGAAGCGGGAGGCGCGAAATATCGGGGTTAAAGGAAACTGAAATGTGCCGTTTATTCGCGATAACCAGCGACGAACCGCTTTCCCCAATGATCGCCTTAGAAGCGCTTGATGTCATGCGGGAAGGACATGACGGTTCCGGCGTCGGTCTGTTTTTAAGGGACCTGGGCGGACCATTTGAAAAGATCAAGGACACGCCGGTGCTGTCGGGTATCTTTACCGCCGACGGCCTGCGTCGCCTGGATCACTTCATGATGGAAATCGGTTTTCTGACCAAGCACAAGATATCCATCAAGGTACCCAAAAAACAACCCCCGGGCGTTCCCCGGCGGGATGTTTACCTTATCCGGGCTTATGAATATCCGGATGAGTGGGAAAATCTGAGCTGGGCGGAATGCCAGGAACGGCTGACCAGCATCCGGCTGCAACTGATCGAGATGGGTCAGGCCAAACAAGACATGATCGTTTTTTCTTTCTGGCCGGACGTTATCATGCTCAAAGAAATCGGTGACCCCCTGACGGTGGCCCGGTATCTCTCCCTGGACCGGGACGAGCTCAAGGCCCGGATCGTCATGGCCCAGGGCCGGCAGAACACCAATTACGCCATCAATCTCTATGCCTGCCACCCATTCTTTCTGGGTGGTTACGCCACCATGACCAACGGTGAAAACACCGCCTTTGTTCCCATCCGGGAATACCTTATGTCCCGGGGATACGAGGGCTACACCGGCTTTTATTCCGATTCAGAGGTGTTTACTCATATCCTGCATTACACCATGGCCCGGCTGGGTCTGGGCGTGGACGCCTACAAGCATATCATTACCCCGCTTCAGGACGAGTCCCTGGCCGCCCACCCCGACGCCGACCTGTTGAAACACCTCAAGCAAACCTGCCGGCGGCTGATCATTGACGGTCCCAACTGCACCATCGGCTGCCTGCCGGACCATTCCCTGTTCATGGCCCAGGACAGAAAAAAGCTGCGGCCTGGGGTGGTCGGCGGATATCCCGGCCGGTACGCCTTTTCCTCGGAAACCTGCGGACTGGACGCGGTCATACCGGACCGAAACAAGGCCGAGGACATTCAACCCATGCACCTGGACACGGTTATTGTCAGCGAGGAGCGCAAGGAGATGCGGCTATGGAGTCAAACGGCCGAATTACAGCTTCCCAATTAAATATCAAGGATTTGCCCTGGCGGATCATCTGGGATAAGGAAAAATGTACCCTGTGCGGGCGATGCACCGATGCCTGCCCGGTACAGGCCCTGGAACTGGGGGTGTTTCAAAAACGTCGCGTGGCGGCGGACCTCCGGTCCGGTCAATCCCCTTCCAGCGATTATAGCGTTTATCATGGAATTCGCCAACGCCTCCTTCCCGAAGCCGCCTGCGTGGGCTGCGGTATGTGCAGCTGG
>JAWOCW010000280.1:0-4451 GCA_046483615.1 Desulfosudaceae bacterium | reverse complement strand
GAATCAGGTTGGAAAAATCCGGGTCCAGGGCCACCTGCCAGACCGTGGCCATATGGGCCTCGCCGCCATAACCAGAGAGGTAATCCACCGTCAGGGTCGGCGTCAGGCCAACTTCGGTTGCCCCGTCAACCGGGGCGACCGGATCGGGGATGCCCGGACCGGCCGTGGGGGAGGCCGGATCGGTACCGCCTTGATACTCATACCAGTTGATCAGGCCGTCTCCGTCGAGATCTTCATCCGCATCGGCCATGACCGGGTCAGTCCCGTTGGCAACCTCCCAGTTGTCCGGCAGGCCGTCACCGTCGGTGTCCGCCTGCTGAGGATTGGTCCCCAGCAGATACTCCTCGGCCGAGGTGAGGCCGTCGTTATCCGGATCACTGCCGCCGTCGTCGGGATTGGTCGGATCCAGCCCATAGGCCACCTCCCAGCCATCGGCCAGGCCATCTTCGTCGATATCCGTGGAAAAGGTTCCCTGACCGTCCAGCAGCACGAATAATCTTTCCGACTCCACCGCCCAGGTGCCGGCGGCCCAGCCGCCCTCGCCCAGGGTGCCCGCCAGGGTCAGGGTGACCCCGAAATAGGAGATGTGAAATTCCAGGCTGCCATCGCAGCTCAATTGGCCATACCCGGACATACTGGTCGGCACCTGGCCGCCCAGTTCGCCGAGTAATGCTTCCAGCCCGGGCAGGGTAAACTCCATGGGCGCGTATCCGACACGAGTATCCACCACCTTGCCGGTGCCGACCACGTCACCGAGGACCGGCAGCCCCTGCAGGAGAACACTCAACCGGCCCTCGACATCCGCGTCAAACTGCCAGGATCCGCTGACGGCCTCCTGCTGGGTCCCGCTGTCCAGAACGTCATAAGCCATCTCGCCGCTCATTTGACCGGCATAGGTACCGGGCACCCCGTCCCACAGGCTTTCCGAGCCGAACAGGACGGTGACCGTGTGGTCCTCGGCAAGGCTTGCAAAGGTATATTCCTCCACCTGGCCCTGGGAGACGCCATCCACCAGCACCTCCATAACCCCGCACCCGGCCTCGGCATCGGGCGAAAAGGAAAGCGTCACGGTCTCGCCCTGCTCCACCCGGACCACGGTTTGATACTCATTGCGGAGGCCAAAGGGCAGGACCTGGCCCGGTCCTCCGGCCGTGACCTGGATGGTCCGGGGATCGCGGTATTTGGCACTCTCGGTCAGGTCGCCGGAAGCGGCCACCTTGAAAAAGGCCATGGTGGCGTCCAGGTCCCAGGAACCGGTGATGCTCTGGTCCGCGGCGGTCTGCCCGCTCATGGAAAAACCGAACTCCGGCACGTCAAAGGAAAACCCGCCGTCCCGGTCAAACCGGGCAGTGCCGGCAAATTCCCCCAGCAGGGGCACCTGAAAGGTAAGTTCGCCCGTGCCGGTGGCCGGATCCATCACCCCGCTGCCGGTGATGGTGCCGAAAGTGCCCATGATCGAGGGGCCCTGGACAGTGACGGAAATAATATTGGTCGCCTCGTCCACCTCCACCTGCCAGGTGCCATCGGCCGGAAAAAGCAGGGGGTCGGAAACCGCGCCCTGGAACTCGCCGGCATAGACACCGGGAATCGTCTCCCAGAGGTCGGCCGCCGCGAATTTGACCACCAGGATGACATCCTGATCAACCGCATCAACAGTATAACTGTCCAGCGTCCCCTGGGATTCGCCGTTGACGATGACGTCCAGGACCTGGCTGCCTTCGGCCGGGGTGAAAGTAAAGGTCTGGCTGCCGCCCGGGGCCACCGCCACGGTGTCGGCCGGAGAGATGGTACCGTCCCCCAAGGCGGTGGTGGTGACGCGAAAATCACCGGCAGCAGCCTGCAACTCTCCGGAAAACGATCCGCCGGCGGTAAACCCGACGAAAAAGAGCGAAGAATCAAAGGTCCACAGCCCTCCTACCGTGCCATCCTCGTTCAGGGTGCCGCTGAGGGTATACCCCAGTTCCGGAATAACAAAAGAAAACTGGCGGTCACTGGTAAACTGCCCGGTGCCGTCAAATTCCCCGAAGGTCGGCACGGTGAATGTCATTTGAGCCGCCCCGGTTTCGGTGTCCACCTGGCCGGTGCCGACAATATCATCAAATACCGGCGTGGCTTCCTCGCCCAGGAAAATCGGGGGGCCGCCGCTGATGGTAATGACGGCGCTGCCGTCCGCCCCCAGGTCAAACTCCCAGCTGCCCTGGAGAGCCGGGGCATATTCAATTTCCGTCTCGTTCATCATGAACCGGCCGGGAACCGTTGAGCTTCCCTCCAGTTCGCCGGCGTAGGTACCGGGAATGCCGTCCCACAGGGTGGTCGAGCCGAACTTCACCACCAGGGTCTGGTCGTCACTGACATTTTCAAAGGTATAACTGTCCATCGGCCCCAGGTGTAATTCGCCGTTGACGATCACATCCAGGACTTCGCCCCCGCCTTCCGGGGTAAAGGTAAAGGTCTGATCGGCGCCGCTGGCCACTTCCACCGGACCGGCCGGAGAGATGGTACCGGCCCCCTCGGCCGAAGTCTCTATCACCGGAGAAACCAAGGCCGGTTCCGTGTTTCTTGCTCCGGAAAAAGTACCGGCCGAATCAAACCAGAGCGTCACCGGGGCCATGGTCAATTCCGGCTGCAGGGTGGCCGGATCCACTTCCAGGGTGGGAAAATCAAAGGCCCAGGTGCCTTGGCAGGCGCCATCCTCATCCAGGGAGCCGTTCAAGGAAAAGCCCACGGAAACCGATTCATCCAAGGAGAGGGAAAGATCAAACGAAAAATTACCGGCGCAGTCAATGGTGCCGGTACCGGGAAAGCCCGTGTCCGGGGCGGCCTCCCCCATCATCTCTTCGACCAGAGGAATCGAAAACACCATTTCCGCCTAGCCGGTGGTCATGTCCACCAGACCCTGGCCCATGAGGACCGGGATATTGGTGTTCAGCCCGCCGCCCATAAAAATCAGCAGGCTGCCATCATCCCCGACCGCGAACACCCAGTCGCCCTTGATCTCCAGGTCATGGCCGGCCATGGACATGCCGTCGCTCTCGCCGCCGGCAGACGCGCTGCCCGTCAGGCTCCCCTCATATGTCCCGGTCAGGCTGTCCCAGCATTCGCCCACGGTGGGCAACGCGGCAGCAGGCTGGACAGAACCGCTCAGTATCAACAAGCAGATTATTGTCAGAAACAGGGCAAAAAGACTTTGTTTTTGGAAAATTTCAATCCGCCGGGAGAAGGTACACACGTGACCGAGTGAGGATATAGGCATGGTGCCTCCTTAAACAAGGATTATTGATAAGAAGGATAAGGATAAAAGGACAAGAAATTTCTTTTTTATTTATCTTTTATAGCAAAATCGGCCTTGTTTGTCAATCTTTTTATGGACACAATTTTCTTTTGACATAACACAAGAGTTTCGCTTTGGGGCCAGTATATTTAACAGAATTGCTTTTTTGAGTCAATCGTTATCGGGAACAGGCGGCCAGAAAAAAGTTGACTCACGAGTCCGGCTTTACTATATATTACGATTATAAAATCAATTTCTTAGTGCGCCAAGCAAAACTTGACATCTCTGACAGAGTGAAAATCTCTGTCGGGCATGGATTAACCCGGTGATAATACCGCAGCCGGGATCTGTGAGGGGGTGGTCGGATAACTGGCCGTTCTACCTTGATTCCGTGATCTGGACCGCCTTGACTTTAAATTTTTTTGTAAAGACGACCCGCGTTCTGGGACAACAATCCCTCGAATGCAGACTGAATTTGTTGAATGGGTGGAATAATGACGGATTCCAACAGCTTCATCGATGACTTATATTCCAATTTGAGCGCCCTTTCCAAAGATTCTTTTCCAAAACACTGCAATAATTGCGGCCGGGTGTTCGAAACAGAGAGGGATTTTGTTCTTAAAACCGTCTCCATGGAAGACCACAGCGGATTTAAACCCGATCTTGATGATGACGGACGTCCCTTAATCGAGTTGTTTAGAAACTGTACCTGCGGCTCTACCCTGATGGATTATTTCAATGAACGGCGAGATCTCAGCGAAAAAGGCATCAGACGACGGGAAACATTCGAAAAAATACTGGTTATGCTGGAGAAAAAAGGGTGGTCCAGGCATCAGGGCCGTCAGGAACTGTTGAAATTCATGCGGGGTGAACGCAGCAGGTATCTGGAATCTCTTGGGGTCAGACTGAAAAAGACATAAAGTCGTTTTTTGTACAATATACCGCGAATATCGGCCGTCTTGCAGCCGCGCTCAAATCGGCTCGGGAAATATCCGGCTTATTTTCCGGCCTATTGTCTTGACTCAACGGCAGTTTGATGGCAGAGTCAAACGTTATCAACAACATTAAGTCCCACATTTTAATCCATTTCTACTGATCAAGAGCCTGGTATGGATTTTATTGATGAACATATCGCCGGCATTGAGAATGATTTTGTCACCTCGTGGAAGGCCGATGGCGG
>JAWOCW010000226.1:0-4370 GCA_046483615.1 Desulfosudaceae bacterium | reverse complement strand
CTCGCCGTAACCGACATAACCGGGGGAAGAACCGACCAACCGGCTGGTGGTATGTTTTTCCTGAAATTCGCTCATGTTGATGGTGACCACGTTATGTTCCCCGCCGAAGAGCAGATCCGCCAGGGCCAGGCCGGTTTCCGTCTTGCCCACTCCGCTGGGGCCGGCGAAAAGAAAAACGCCCAGGGGTTGCCCCGGCGCCTTGACCCCGGATTTGGCTGACTTGATGACCTGGGCCATGGCCTCCAGGCCATGATCCTGCCCCTTGATCCTTTCAGCCAGGCGTTTTTCCAGCTCGCCGATAATTTTAGCCTGATCACGCTTAATTTTACCGGTGGGAATGCCGGTCCAACTGGAGACTACCGCTCCCACCACATCCGGGGAAACTTCAATATGAATCATGGGGGAATCGTCCTGAAATTCGGCCAGGGCTTTATCCGCTTCGGCCAGTTTGGCTTTGAGACCCTCGATATCGCCGCCGTTATCTCCGGCGGTATGGAGTTCGTGTCGCAGGGCCAGGACAGCGTTGGCCAGTTCCTGTTCCTGGTGCCATTTTTCCAGGATAGTGGCGGCTTTTGTTTCCAGTTCGGAAAGTTCCTCGTTGATTTCAGTCAGCCGTTCACTGTCGATGGTGATGTTGCCGGACTGGTCCCGTTCCAGGGCTTTTTTCTCCCGGGTCAAGGCCTGCATGGAACGTTCGCAGTCGGTCAGCACCGGCGGTTTGGCGGTCAGATTGATTTTTACCCGGGCGCAGCTGGTGTCCAGCAGGTCAATGGCCTTGTCCGGTAAAAAGCGGCCGGTGATATAGCGGTCGGCGTATTCCGCGGCCGCGGCAATGGCGTCATCCCGGACGATAACCTGATGGGCTTTTTCATAGTTGTCCTTCAGTCCGCGCAGGATCAGGGCGGCAATCTCCACCCGCGGTTCATCCAGTTTGATCAACTGAAAACGCCGGGCCAGGGCCGGGTCTTTTTCAAAATATTTTTTGTATTCGCTCCAGGTGGTGGCGGCGCAGGTTTTTATCTCTCCCCGGGCCAGGGCCGGCTTGAGCAGGTTGGCCGCGTCCGATCCGCCGGCCGAGCCGCCGGCGCCGATGAGGGTGTGGGCTTCATCAATAAAGAGAATGACCGGGGTTTCTGAAGCCTTGATTTCATCGAGAACGCCTTTGAGCCGGTTTTCAAATTCGCCTTTCATGCCGGCCCCGGCTTCCAGGGCACCCATGTCGAGCCCCAGCAGGGTTACCTCCCGCAGCATTTCCGGCACATCGCCCTCGGTGATTCGCAGAGCCAGGCCTTCAATAACGGCGGTTTTACCCACGCCCGGCTCGCCCACCAGGATGGGATTGTTTTTTCGCCGCCGGGCCAGCACGTCCACGATCTGGTGAATTTCCGACTCCCGGCCGAAGACGGGATCAATATCACCACCCCCGGCCTTGGCAGTAAAATCGGTGCAGTATTTGGCGATAAAGCCGTCTTCCGTGCCCGAGCCGCCTTCGTCCCCGGCGGCGCCGGCCGGCGGCCGGGATTCTTCCTGTTCAGCGGTTTCGCCGACGATCCGGAAGAATTCCTGCTCCAGAGTTTCCCGGTTGACCTTTTTCAACATGTCGACATAGGGGCCGGAACCGAAAAAGGTCGGTTTTTTCAAAAATGCCGCCAGAATGGCGCCGGAACGGATCCGGGACAGGCCCAGGTCAATGGACGAGGTCATCCAGGCCATTTCAAAAAGTTCTGTCAGCAGCGGAGAAAAAACCGGCTTGCCGGCGTTGCCGGCTTTAAAGTCTTCCAGGGCGTCCATCAGTGATGACAGCACCCGCCCGGGATCAATTTCAAAACGGCGCAGAATGGCCTGGATATCTCCGTTACTGTCTTCCAGGCATTTTACCAGGAAGTGCTCCACCGCGATTTCATAGTTGGTGCGGGAGACGCACAATCCGGCGGCGTTGTGCAGCATGGTGGTGGTAGACGGATTTAACTTGGTCAGCAGAGCTTTTATGTCACTTATCATCTGTTCTTCTCCCCCTTTAAAAGATATCAAATATTGAATCCGACCACCGGTGATCCGGCCAGATTGTTTCCGGAAAAAAGCCAGGTGTTGTAACCAAGCTGGCTCCACGCGCCGCCATCCAGTCGGGCCGGAGCGGCTTCGTTTTCCATGAGCTGCAGCGACAATTCACGGTTCAGGGGTTGCAGCAGGTAAATGTTGAGCAGGACGGCCATGTCCTTGAATCGGGAGGTGTCCGGCAGCAATCCATGGAAAGTTTCTCCGTCCAGCCCTCCCACCCGGATACGGATTTTACTGGAGCGGTCCTCGATCTCCTGTCCCAGATAACAATCCTCGCCAAGAGCGTATCCCTGGATACCGAGGCGGCAGCGCTGATCATGGGGAATGGCCGCCATTTGCGGGACGCATTGTTCCACTGCGACATCGGGCAGTTCGCAGGCGTCGGCTATCAGGGCGCGCACCCCGGCTGCCGAACGGGGAAACTGGGAAAACAGGCCGATGTAGCGCAGCAGTCGGCGGCTGTCGGGCAATTTTTCCCGGAAGGCCTCCTGGCCCAGCCCCAGCAGGCAGAACAGGCGGGTGTAATAGTTTTTGTCGGCTTCATCAAACAGTTTGACGTACCAGCGATACTTGCTCCAGCCTTCATAAAAAAGTTCGTAAAAAAGCGTGTTGAAAATATCCAGGAAATCCCGTTTGACGGATTTTTCCTCCTGAGCTTCGGCCAGCAGCTCTTCGGTGTAATAGGTGGGCAGGGGTGAAGCCGGGCCGTAAAGCCCGAGAAAGGTGGCCGTGATCTGAAAAAAGGCATGATCTTCATCCCGATTTTTTTCCTGGATGCCGGTTACGTCGGTAGCCGGAAAACCAAGGGAAAGCAGGGGGGAGACCCGGAGATTATCCTTGAGGTAGGCGGCAAAGTCTTCCGGATTGTCCGTAAAGAAACGCAGCAGCCGAACTACCTGGGCAAAGGAATAACGCCGGGGATAGGTCAGCAGCTCATTCTTCAGATAAGGGGTTTCTCCCCGATGCGAGCGTTCCATTGAAAGGTTTCTCCGGAAAATTCATCCCGCAGCAAGAGGCGGGTATAGGTGTTAATGGCGGCATAATCGGCAAAAAAACGGTCGAGAATGTTGCCGAAAACAAAGGCGTCCCCCGGCCCCGAAAAATTGTTGCCGTTAAGGGTCAACTCGATCTCCTGGCCGGTAATAAGGGTGCCCCGATCCAGACGCCGGCCGGGCTGGCAGCGCATTTCCCGAATGCCTTCGATCCGCTTTTCATTGGCGGCCATCCGGCCCTGATCGTGCTCCTCGGGAAAAATATACTGTCGCAGCAGTTCCTTGAAGCTCTTGGTGTCCGCGATGGCAAACAGGTTCAGGGTCAGGGAAGACAGAAATTTCCACAGCATTTCCATGCCCAGGGGAGGCTGTATGGACGGGGTGGCGGGAATGATGTTTTTAAAGGTGCACAGCTCCGGGGAGGTGCTGGTGGGCCTGGATATATCACCGGACTGCAGGGAACGGGTCAGCACGCCGTTGGTACACAACAATTGAATGGCCAGGGTTTCAACCGCCGGCGCGTCGGCACCGGCCGAATATCCTACCGAAAGATATACTTCCGGCCGCTGGGTGATGGGCGAAAGGTTTCGCCGGATCTGATAAACGGAAGTCTGGGTCTCGTTGTCGGAAAACAACTCAAAGGGAGTATATTCTGTTTTTTTGACGGTACCCTGGCTGATGCCGGTCACCTTGCGGATGGAATGGACCTCCATGGAGGCTGATTTTTCTCCTCCCGGTATGATACGGTATTCGCTTTGCCGGTGGTCAAGCAGGATCGGGGAGGCGTCGTGTTCGAAGATGTTGACTGCGGGGACTACAAACAGAGTAAAGGAAGACGCCTCGATCCGGGGTGGCGTGGCAGGAGCCTGACCTAATTCAAAAACAAGCTCAAAGCGGTTGCCCTTACCCCGGTTCCGCCAGTTTTCCCATCCCAGAATGTCGGCGAACATGAATTTCCGGGGAAAATAGAAGTATTCCTGAATAAACCGGTATCCCGGAAAAGAACGGCCGGGAAAGGGAATAATGGCTTCATCGTGCGCGAAACCGGTCGGGCGGATGTGGGACGGATCCACTACCGCCGGCGCGCCCCCGGATTCGGGGGAAAAAATCAGCCGGCTGGTTTTGGTCATCAGGATGTGAAACAGGTTGCTGGCGGTGGTGAAATCCCCGGGAATGTGGATCCGGAGACTGTCCGGGTGCCAGTCCGCCAGGGTCAGGCCGGAGAGTTGAAAACCGACGCGGATTAAAGGTGGTTGGCCGATTTTGTCTTCATAGGAGGCATGAGTAATAGTCAGGGGGTGTATCTCCAGATCGGTGCAG